>JBEKXR010000044.1:0-13481 GCA_049511935.1 Spirochaetia bacterium
ATCTGGGTTGACGAGGACCAGGTCACCGACCATGGATCGGACATCCGCAAGATCCGGGAAGAGGTCGGGATGGTCTTCCAGTCCTTCAACCTGTTTCCGCATCTTACGGCCCTGGAGAATATCACCCTCGCCCCGCGCGTGGTGAAGAAAATGAGGGGTACCGATGCGCAGGACCTGGGTCGGAAGCTCCTCGCGCGAGTCGGGCTTTCGGAAAAGGAGACCTCCTTTCCCGAGCAGCTCTCGGGAGGTCAGCAGCAACGCGTGGCCATCGCGCGCGCCCTTGCGATGAACCCGAAGGTGATGCTTTTCGACGAGCCGACCTCCGCGCTGGACCCCGAGATGATCAAGGAAGTGCTCGACGTCATGGTGGAGCTTGCGAAGGAAGGGATGACGATGCTCGTCGTATCCCACGAAATGGGCTTCGCCCGCGCCGCCGCGCACACTGTCGTCTTCATGGACAACGGAGAGATCATCGAGCGCGGCCCCCCCGAGGAGGTGTTCGCGGCCCCGAAGGAAGAGCGCACCCAGAGATTCCTGAAGCATATTCTGTAGCCCCACCGCGCTTGCGCGGTGTTGGATGGCGAAGTCGGCCGAGCCAGGGATGGCGGAAGGCCGACTGTAGGAACAAGCAAAGAGCCCCCTGCCGGGGGCTCTCTCATTTTTCGGTCATGTGCGCGCGTTCGTCCGAGCCTCAGTAGCTCTTCATCTGCGATACCTTGCGCGCCCTCTTCATCCGCTTTCGCTCGAGGGCCTTCTTTTTTCGATTGAGAATGGCGGAGGGTTTCTCGAAAAACTCCCTCTTCTTCCACTCCCGGATGATCCCTTCCTTTTCGACCTGGCGCTTGAAGCGCTTGATCGCCTTCTCGAGGGGCTCATCGTCACTGACTTCGATATAGGCTATGTAACTCACCTCCCTTCGGTGCGATAGCATTGTCAATGTCAAAGAATTCCGCTCTTTTGTCAAGGAGAGGCCCCCGGACGAGGGAATCGGGGTCCACCGCCACACCGGCGGCCTCCACTTCCCAGTGCAGGTGGGGTCCGGTTGCGAACCCCGTCATCCCGACCGCGCCAATCACCTGGCCCTTCTCCACGACTTCGCCAGTTTTGACGGCGATCGACGACATGTGATAATACACCGAAAAGAGACCCGGCAGGTGCTCGATGACAACCGTGTTGCCGGTCAGGATCCGGATATCGGCGAACACAACGCGTCCCCGCCCGCAGGACGGAACGGGGGTTCCCGTGGGCGAGGCGATGTCCACGCCGAGGTGCACCGAGTAGCCCTTGGTCCCATCCGAGTAATCGTATTCCCGCCTGTCGCCGTAGCCCGAGCTTCTCCGTCCGCCGGGAATAGGGACAATGAATGTCCCGGTCTCGAAAAGCGCGTCGGCATGGACAGTCGTGAGGACTGCGGCGAGGATGCGGGACTCATCCTTCTTTTGCGCGTCTGGCACGGTCGCCATGTCCGTCAGCTCGGCAGTGAGAGGAATGCGCTCGGAGAAGAATGCGCGCTCCGTGAGGGTGAAGGGCTGGAGCAGGAGATAGGAGCGCTGCCCCGCGGCGACGTTCAGCGTCAGCGTGTAATCCCGCGGAGAGCTCCAGGGTGGGACTCCTACGAGCGCCACCCACATGTCGGTCCCGTCCTTCGACTCCGCGCGAAATCCCACTGCCTTCGTGAGGGGGCTCTTCCCGGGGGACCCGATCTGCACGAAAAGGGAATCCAGGGGCTCCGCGGACCACACGTACATCCGCAGGAGTTGCCCCGGCTGTCCGTCCAGCGAGATGCCCGTGCGGGGATGCAGCGCCTGCGCTCCGGGGGGAAAGATCATGAACTGGCCCCTGACCGGCTGAAGCACCCCGTTTTCGACGGTGAAGACAGCCCCGTCGTCCGTGACGCAGGTCGCGGGGGCCGGACTTGTGAGCGCGAACGTGTCCCCTCGTGCCGTGGCAGGTCCGACAGAAAGGGCAAGGAGGAGCGCAGATGCCGCCGTGCAGGCTCGGAAGACGCTCATTTCTGAGCGCCTCGCAGAAGACGCGGATTCTCGAGGTCGATGATGGTGAACTGAAGGTTCTCTCCGCCCCCGTAGGAGTTTCTGCCGAGGCGGTAGACGACATCCACCGTGTCTCCGATCGTGAACTCCCCCGGGAACCGGGACGCCGCGTTCCAGTACACAGCAGGCCACTTTGTGGCGCCTGCCTCCAGGAGCAGTTTCAGGTGGTTGAGGTCCTTCCTTCCAATCAGCTCGCAGTGCGCGACCCGCATCCCCCGTGTGAGAAACACCAGGGGAGGATTTCCTTCCCCGTACGGCTCGAAGAGGTCGACGGTCTTCTGGAGATCGGGGGAGAGAAACGAAAGGGGAATCTCCGCATCGACGTTGATCGATTCTCTCTCCGCCACCGCGGGCTGGGGGATCTCATCGGCGCGCGCAAAGAAATCGTCCACGAAACCGTCCAGCCGGCCCCGCTCGATGCTGAACCCGGCCGCGAAGTCATGCCCGCCGAAGCTCAGGAAATCGGTTCCGTGCCGGGCGAAGAAGTCGGCGATCATCCGCTCCTGGTTGCTGCGGATCGAACCGACGGCCGTGTCTGCCCCCACCGCCATCACGATCGCCGGGGTCTTGAAGAACCCCTGCAGCCGGGAGGCGATGATACCGGTGATGCCGCGCTGGATGCGCTCGTCGTGGACAAGAACGCACCTGCCTCCCGAGCGCTCCAGCGAGTCCTTTGCCTGCCCGAGGACCAGGTTCCACGTGCTCTCGCCGAGGCTCTTTCGTCGTCCGTCCAGGAGAAAGAGCTGCTCCACCAGGGGCTCGGCCTCTTCCGGGCTCTGTGCCAGGAAAAGGCGCGTGGCCGTTCCCGGCTCTCCCATGCGGCCCGCGGAGTTGAGGAGCGGCGACACCTGCCAGGCGATGTCAGTGGTGCTGATCCGCTTGCCCAGGAGGTCCTTCCGGCGGAAGACCTGGCGCAGGCCGTTGCGCTCCGAGGCGCGAAGGAGCGCGAGGCCCCGGCGGACGAGGATGCGATTCTCGTCGGTGAGCGGCATGAGGTCGGCAAGTGTGCCCAGCGTGACGAGGTCCAGCCGTAAGAAGACCGGGGCCAGCCTCTCCTGTTCCCGCGCGAGCACGAGGGAAACGAACGTTTCTTCGAGGACGTCGATCTCCGTGAGCGGTCTGCCGGAAAAGACTGCGCTCCGCGATGACTGCTGAAGCCTGAGGAGGCTCTTGCCGGCCAGGGTGGGGAGGAACTGCGAGATCAGCGGCGCGAGGTCGGAAATGGAAATGGCCGCTCCGGGACCGAATGCCCTCGCCAATAGCCGGGCCTGAGACGGTGCCTCCAATACGAGCACCTCCTCACCCGAGACGAATTCCGCGAGGCGGCTCCTCTCGAACGACACGAGACCGGGCACGAAGCTCTCCGTGATCCGGTCCGTCTCGACGAGGTTGGTGAGCCTCGCCGCTTCCACGACGATGGTCTCATTGGCGGGCCGCGCGTTCAGCAGGCAGATGGAGGCACCGAAGAAGGGGGATCGTGAGAACCTCAGCGCCCACTCCACCTTCGACGCGACCGCACACCCGCAGAGGTCCCGGAAAGGATAGCCGGGCAGCTTGGGGTCGACCACCGCGGCCGCGGGCGGGATTTCGGGCGGGGGGTTGTGGTGGTCGATCACGATAGTCTCGATTCCGAGTGAAGCCGCGCTCTCGATCTCCTGGCTGTTGGAGACCCCGCAATCCACGGTGATGAGCAGGCCGACCCCGGCCGCCGCGGCGCGCTCGATGACGCCTTTCGAAAGGCCGTACGCCTCCTCCCCTTCCGGCAGCATCCACTGGACGTCGGCCCCCATCTCCTGCAAGGCCTCGAAGAGGAGAACCGTCGAGGTGATGCCATCCACGTCCCTGTCCCCGAAGATGAGCATTTTCTCCCCGCTGTCCACGGCGGCGTTGATCCGCTCCACCGCCTCCGCCATGGACAGCATCAGGAAAGGGTTGTGAAGGCCGCGCGGGTCATCCAGGAGAAAAAAGCGGACCGCCTCGGGTGCTGTCACGCCGCGGCGCACGAGGATCGTCGCGGTCAGGAGATCGATCTCATAGCGGCGCGCAATTTCCTTCACCAGCGCCGAGTCGACGGCAGGCTTGTTCCACTTCATGCGCGGGTGATCTCCTCGAGGAGACGTGGGACGGGCAGGACCTTCTGTTCGGACACGGCGAAGGCTGTTTCCATGAGCTGGCACGCCTCGGCAGTCTTCCGCTCATCCTCCCCGTGCACGAGGCAGAGCTCGTCGCCCGGATGCACCCGGTCCCCCTGGGTCCGAGAGAGAGTGATGCCGACCCCTGGCAGCACCCGATCCCCCTTGCGCGATCTGCCTGCGCCCAGGATGACGGAGGCAACGCCGGTCTTGTACGCATCGATCCGGCGGACGAATCCCCCTGATGCCGCCGTTACCCGTTTCACCACTGACGCGTGCGGCCCTTTCTCGGGGTGGAGAAGGACTTCCGTGTCTCCACCCTGGAACTCGACGTTCCTGAGGAAAACTTCCCAGGCGCTCCCGTCACTCAGCCGTTCCCGCGCAAGAGCCTCTCCCTCCCGGGAATTCTTCGACACGCCTCCGAGGGAGAGCATCCAGCCCGCCTGCTGGACAGTGAGGTCCACCTCGTCCCGCGGACCCCTTCCCTGGAGGCACTCGATGCACTCCCGGACCTCGAGAAAATTGCCGACTGCCGATCCCAAGGGCTGGTCCATGTCGGTGATGAGCGCCGCGACGTTCCGCTCCAGGCCTGCTCCGGTGGCGACAAGGGATCGCGCGAGGGCACGCGCCTGTTCCCGGTCCTTCATGAAAGCCCCCGATCCCGTCTTCACATCCATCAGGAGAGCCTGCGCACCCTCCGCGAACTTCTTCGACATGATGCTCGCCGTGATCAGAGGGATCGATTCCACCGTGCCGGTTACGTCTCTCAAGGCGTACATGAGTCGATCCGCGGGGACGACAGACTCGCTCTGACCGATCATCGCGAAGCCGATTCGCTCCAGCGCCGTGCGGAACCGTTCGAGCGAAAGATCCGTGCGGTAGCCGGGGATGGATTCGAGCTTGTCGAGCGTTCCACCCGTGTGCCCCAGGGAGCGCCCGCTCATCATGGGCACCCGCAGACCGCACGCAGCAGCGAGGGGGGCCAGGACGAGGGAGATCTTGTCTCCCACGCCGCCGGTGGAATGCTTGTCCACCAGGGGCCCTGGAATCCCCTCCAGATTCATGACATCCCCCGAGTCGATCATCGCACGCGTGAGGCGCGCCGTTTCCCCGGGGGTCATTCCCTTCAGGACGATCGCCATGAGCAGCGCGGAGAACTGGTAGTCGGGGATGTCCCCTATGGAGAAGCCTCGCACCAGGAAGTCGATTTCCTCCGGCGCGAGCTCAGCCCCGTCCCGCTTCTTGATGATCAGTTCGACAACCCTCACGCGCACCCTCTCTCGAATGGAATGGTTCTCAAAGGCAAATATTGCGCACCGCCCGCGCCGAGCAGTGACTGGAAGAGCACGCACTCCGTGATCAGGAACTCGCCGGATGGAATCTTCACCGCCTGCGCCCAGTGTGCGCTGAAGGGCGTCGAGCCGGAACGGGCCACGGTGACGTGAGGCGTGAAACCCCGGCCGTCCGGCGACCACTCGCAGAGCGGACCGTCGGACCGTCGCAGCGGCTGCAGCTTCTCCGTGAAAAGCTTCCAGAAGGCGCGCATCTCCTCGGCGCCTTCCTGCAGGCCGATCCAGAGAACACGAGGCCGGCCCGACGGCGGGAAGAACCCGGGCTCGCCCAGCCGTGTCCGGATGGCCGGCGTTCGAAGCTCTGGATCGTCGAATAGTGGCGAGAAGCCTGAGATCTTCTCTTCCGGGATCTCGCCGAAAAAATGGAGGGTGAGATGCATGCCTTCCGGAGACACCCAACGGGCCTTGGGCGCGAGTGTCCTCGCCGACGAGAAAGCGCTTCCGATACCCGCCGCAACCGCGGCCGGCAGCGGGAGCGCCGCAAAGACTCTCACCGTCCCGACCTCACCCACGGAATCGACGCGAGCGAGCCCTCCAGGACGGACTGGACCATGCCAAGGAGCGTGTCTCGCAACGCCGCACGGGAGCTCTCGTCCATGGAAACCGCCACTGCCCGTGCGAGCGGCATCTCCTGGGTGGCGCCAAGGTAGCGCAGGGCTCCCCGCGGAAGAGGAAGGCCCGTGTGCGAGCCGCAGGCGGCGCACAGGAGCGCATGCGAGCGCGGCGCGTACCAGGCCGGACCGCGCTCGCCCAGCGAAGCGCCGCAGGAGTCGCAGGAGCCGATCCCGGGCCGGTATCCCGCCAGCGCGAGAAACCTCCAGAGAAATTGCATCGTGACGTACGATTCAAGAGCGGGCTCGGCGTTCTCCAGTATCTCGAGCGATTCGCGGAAAAGGCCGAACAAACCGCCGGTCATCTCGCCGGCGCCGAAGGACTTCTGAATGACCTCCGCCCACAAGGAGGCGGCAGCCAGCCGGGAAAGGTCCCCCTGGAGGCCTTCGAAAGAAGCATGAATCTCGAGGTCAGTTACCTTGTAGCTTTTCTTGACGGGGTTGTGATAGAGGTGCACCGAGGACCAGGTGAAGGGCTCGCTTCCCAGCCGCAGCCGGCTCTGCGGTTTGTACGCGCCGTAGGCCATGGCGCTGATGAGCCCCAGGTCGGCCGTCAGGAGCGACAGGCTCTTGTGAAACTCCCCGATGCGCTCCCGCCGAATGACGATTGCCTGGGTGCTGATGCTCCGGTACATGCGCCTCCGCGGTCACGAATGTCACGGAACTGCACGGAGTACCGTGCAAGGTACCGCGGTCACGGTACTCCGTGACATTCGTGACCGTGGTACCCCGTGACATTTGTTCCCTGCTCATCATACGGGAGAGACGCCCGCCGTGGCAAGGCGATTGACGCACGCCCGCGGGGCGATTCGCGCGCGCAAATGCCACCACGCTTGACTGCGCCGCACGGCGTACGTACCCTTTTCCGGAACACCGGAGAAAGAAGAATGAGCGATCACACGATTGTCCCTGCGGACCAGATACTGCCCCTGCGCCTGTTCGTCATCCCTCTGCGGGGCAAACCTATCTTCCCAGGGATCCTCACGCCCATGATGCTCCCCACGCCCCAGGAAGCGGACACTGTGGAGAAGGCCATTGCCGCGGACAGCTTCATTGGCCTGGTTCTGGTGAAGTCGGAGGACGCGGAGAATCCCACGGCATCGGACCTCTTCGAAACGGGCACGGCAGCCAAGATCGTTCGGCGCATCAACCTGCCCGATGGCGGTGTGAACATCTTCATCTCTACGGCCAAGCGCTTCCGCGTGAAGAGGGTGCTCCAGGCCGCCGCCCCGATCAGCGTCGCGGTTCAATACATGGAGGACGAGAATTTCGACACGCAGGAGGCGAAGGCGCTTACGAGGGCGCTCATCAGCGAGATGAAGCAGGTGGCGGAGGGCAACCCGCTGTTCTCGGAGGAGATGCGCCTGTCGATGGTGAATATCGACCATCCGGGGAAGATCGCGGATTTCATCACCTCGATCCTCAATATCGACCGGGCAGAGCAGCAGCGCATCCTGGAGATGAACGACGTGCAGGCCCGCATGGAGCACGTGCTCATCTTCATCAAGAAGGAGCAGGAGCTGCTGAAGATCCAGAAGAAGATCCAGGAGCAGCTCAGCGAGAAGATCTCGAAGAGCCAGCGGGAGTACTTTCTGAAGGAGGAGTTGAAGGCCATCAAGAGCGAGCTGGGCATGGCCGTCGACGCCAAATCCAGCGAGTACCAGAGGTTCAAGGACGCCGTGGAGAAGCTGGCGTTCGAGGGAGAGGTGAAGGAACAGGTCGAGCAGGAACTGGAAAAGTTCTCTCTCATGGAGCCCAGCTCCCCGGAGTTCACCGTCACCCGCAACTACCTCGAGACCATTGTTGCGCTCCCATGGAAGGTCGAGTCGCAGGAGTCGATCGACGTCGACAAGGCGCTGGCCATCCTCAACGAGGACCACTACGGCCTGGATGACGTGAAACAGAGGATCGTGGAGTACCTGGCCGTCCGCAGGCTCAAGCAGGACAGCAAGGGCTCCATCATCTGCCTCGTCGGCCCCCCCGGAGTGGGCAAGACCTCGGTCGGCAAGTCGATTGCCCGCGCCCTGGGCCGGCAGTTCTTCCGCTTCTCCGTGGGGGGGATGCGCGACGAGGCGGAGATCAAGGGACACCGCAGGACCTACATCGGCGCAATGCCCGGCAAGATCATCCAGGGATTGAAGATCGTGAAGACGAAGAATCCCGTCTACATGATCGACGAGATCGACAAGCTTGGTGCATCGTACCAGGGAGATCCGTCCTCTGCGCTGCTCGAGGTCCTCGATCCCGAGCAGAACGTCGCCTTCCGCGACTACTACCTCGATCTGCCCTTCGACATCTCGCACATCCTCTTCGTCACCACGGCGAACACCCTGGACAGCATCCCCGCCCCGCTGCTGGACCGCATGGAGGTCATCCGGCTTTCGGGGTACATCGACGCCGAGAAGGTCGCGATCGCGAAGCGCTACCTCATTCCCCGGTCCCTGGACAAGGCGGGGCTCGCCCGGGGAAGCGTGAAATACGACTCGGGCGCGCTGGTCGCGATCGCTGACGGCTACGCACGCGAAGCGGGGCTGCGCAACTTCGAAAAGGCGCTGGACCGGATCCACCGGAAAGTGGCACGGGGCACGCTTTCGAATGGCGTGAAGCTCCCTCTGTCACTGAAGAAGGAATCGCTCGTCCAGTACCTCGGCAAGCCCGTGTTCCTCGACGAGGAGATGGCGGAGATCTCGAAGCCCGGCATGGCGACCGGCCTTGCCTGGACCCCTCTCGGCGGGGCAGTCCTCACGATTGAGGCCGTCGCGAACCCCGGCAAGGAAGGCTTCAAGCTTACGGGCAAGCTCGGCGAGGTCATGCAGGAATCGGCGAGCATCGCCTATTCCTACGTGCGGCACATCTCCGGGCGGCACGGCGTGGACCCCGATTTCTGGGAGAAGAACCTGATCCATCTCCACGTTCCCGCGGGTGCCACCCCGAAGGACGGGCCGTCGGCAGGAATCACTCTTGCCTCGGCGCTTCTCTCCCTGGCGACCTCGAAGAAGCTGAAGAAGTCCCTGGCGATGACGGGTGAGCTCTCGCTGGTCGGCAGGGTCCTGCCGATTGGCGGCTTGAAGGAAAAGGTGATCGCGGCTCGCCGGAACCGGATCAGGCAGGTCATCTTCCCCCAGGGGAACGAGAGAGACCTCGACGAGATCCCGGCCCACGTCCGGGAAGGCCTCACGTTCCATCCCGTGTCCACGATGGAAGAGGTCATCGAGCTGATCTTCTAAGCCTCCTCAAGGTCTTCCCGCCGCAGGCGGACAGCTCCCTGGCGCAGAATTCTGAACGGCTTCCGGGTGATGTCGATCATTGTTGATGGCTCGCCCGGCATCTGGTCTCCGGCATCATAGATCGCGTCGACGTCCCCCTCGAGCTCGCGGCGCATCTCATCGACGGTCCGCAGGGGCGGCAAGTCCGCGCGGTTCACGCTCGTCGAATACAGGGGCTGATCGAGTGCGTGCAGCAGTTCGCGCAGGAAGCTGCTGTCCGGGACTCGAAGCGCAGCCGTTCCCCCTGTACGGGCGGGAAAAACAAGGGTGAGGGGACCCGGCCAGAAGCGGGCGAGACGTGGGGGCAAAGGCAGATCGGAGATCCTCCCGATCCACGACGCATCCCCGACGAGCTGGAGGAACGGCTTGTCCTCGCCCCTGCCCTTCGCCCGGCGCAGGCGGGCTTCCGACTGCGGAGCGAGCCCGATCAGCCCGTACATCGTGTCTCCCGGAGCGATCGCCACACCGCCGCCGGCGAGGATTCGCACCAGGGTCGGGAAGGAGAGCGGATCAGCGGCGGCGAGCACCATCCGCTTTCCTGCGTCCGATGCGCGTCGCGAGGAAGACGGCGAGAAGCAGAACGACCGCCGCGCTGAGCGCTGCCTCCTTGTACGCGGCGTTCCGCCCAGCGTCCGCCTTCCGCCTCATCAACAGATCTCCCATTGCATAGATCTCGCTCCGAGGAGGTCGACCGGTCAGCTTCACCACCGCGACCCCTGGCTCGTACATGCCGATATCGCGTGCCAGCATCACGTTGCTCTCACGGTCCGTCTTCAGCCTCTGCAGACGCACCGCAAGATCCTGATTGCGCTGCTTCAGTGCTTCGACATTGGCCGCGAGGCTGCGATCGTATCTCAAGACGCCCTGGTATGCCGCCAGACCTGAATCTCCGAAGAAAAATATCGCCAGTGAGGCAAGGGTGAAAGCGGCGAAGCCAATAGGGAGGAGTCGACGCATGTCTTCACTTTCAGATAACGGCTGGCCTTGAGTGAATATTGAGCTTGAGGCGCATGAAAACGGGCAAATGGCATGCGTCGACCGCTCGACACGGGTTTGTTCAGCCATTGACAACGCGAAAAGCGCGGGATTACACTGTGGTGGACGCGATTTGCCTGAAAGAAAGGGACGTTTTGCCGATAATGGGGATGGCGCGAAACGCATCCTCAGGAGACAGGTATGGCAAGCGAAACACAAGGCAGCCCTGCAAACGAAAAAAAGCTCGAGCAGTACGGCGTCTGGGTCAAGGTGAAACCCCGAGATGTCACCACGGCCCCCGTACTGGAAGAATCCTTTGAGCTCTCGGACCTGGAAGCGCCGAAGGCATCGAACCGAACCGCAACCGTTCCCGAGGAGAGCACCCTGACCGCGGAGGAGGAAAAGCTCCTCGACGAGCTCGAAACTGAGCTGGAGCCCGGCACTGAATCCGCCTTCGGCGATTCGGAAGCCCCGGCCATTTCGGTGCCCGAGGAAGAGCCGCTCCTTGCGGACACCGAGCTTCCCGATATCGAGACATCCACGGACCGCGAAGGGTTTTCAGACCTCGAGCTCGAAGAAACGGCGGAGGAGGAGCTGCCCGAGCTGGAGGGAGACCTGGAACCGGCCCTGAGCGCCGCCGGAGGCGGAATCACGCCGTCGTCACTCGGATCTGGCGCCGCGCGGTCCCGCGCCGCAGAAACGGCGGAAGTAGAAGTCACGCTTTCCGAGGGGGAAGAGGACCGTTTCGACGACCTCGCGGCGCTGGAGAGCGAGCTTGCCTCTGTCACGACGAAGACGCGGGATGCGTCGACCTCTTCCGCCGAAATCCTGGCGCGTATCGAAGACGAGCTGAAGTCTATCCGCACCGACCTCAACCAGCTCCGCCGCGACCTCTCGGGCCTCCGCAAGACCGCGGCCGAGGGGGGCGCCGAGGGCCCGTCCGCGGCGGCGGGAACGCAAAGCGGGTTCTTCGACGAGGACGAGGACGAAACGATCGCCCTCACGGGCGACGAGCTCGACAACATCCTCAACACGGCCGAGATCACCGAAGAGTCCGCGGAAGCGCCCGGCACCGCGAGGCCGAAGGGAAGGGCATCGGACGACATTCTGGGCTACGAGGCGCCCGCAGAGGAGACCGATCTCGAGATCCTCGAGGCGCCCAACGCCGACGAGACGCTCGTTCTCTCGGACGACGAGCTCCTGCCGACCGAGGAAACTCACGACGGGTCCGGCTTTTCGGCCGGCGAAGTCCTTCCCGCCGACCTGGTTCTGGAAGAGCTGGCTGCGGACGATGACTCGGATTCTTCCTCTGCGGCAGAAGCCTCCACGGAGCTTCCGGAGCTAGATCTCGAGGGGATACCGGAAATGGAGGCGGAGCCGTCGCTCGCTCCCGCCCCCAGGGCAGGAGCTGCCAAGGACGACGAAGGCAGCGAAACGATCGACCTTGAAACCCTCGATCTCGGGGAAGAGCCGAAAGTCATCGACGCCGTGCCGGAACAGGTCGAGGAGATCGAAGAGCTGCAGGACGCCGAGCCGGCAGACGAGGTCGACCTGGAAGCCCTGGCCGCGGAAGCGGAGGAGCTGGAAGACAACGTGCCGGGCGCCCCGGTTGTCGAAGACCTGGAGATCGGAGAGCTGGAAACCCTGTTGGACGAGACCGGCGCCGCCAAGACAACGCAGAAGGAAATCGAGATCAGCTTCGAAGGGGACCTTGCGGAGGACGTTGAAGCTCTCCAGGAGTCGGTGGAACCTGGTGCCCCCTCGGAGGAAATCCCCGAGGCTGAGGAGATCACGGAATCCCCTGGGGCCGGCGCGGCCGGCTCCACGGGGATTCCGGACAACCTGAAGGACGAGATCCGCACCGTCCTGAAGTACATGGACCACCTCCTCGAGGCGCTGCCGGACGAGAAGATCCAGGAGTTCGCAGGCTCGGACTATTTCGTCATGTACAAGAAGCTTTTCGAGGATCTCGGACTAGGTGAATAGATGGGACTCCTCCGCAAGGCGGCCGCAACCGCGGGCCGCGGCGAAACGGGGAGCAGAGAACCGGGCGCGGCTCCCGCCGAAAGAGACCAGCCGAAGGGGCCGGGGCTCCTCCGACGGAGCATCAAAGCCCTGCAGCCCGCGCAGCTCCCGGAGTCCTCAGCGGCGCCGCTGGCAATCGAGCTCGCCGAGAAGAGCGCTGAGATCGACATCCTGCCGATCCGCTTTCAAACGCTCGCGCGCGATGCCGAGCCTGAGCCTCAAGTCGCACGTCCTCCTTCCACGCCCTCCGGCAGGCGATTCGAAGACGTCCTGGAAGAAGTCCTTGCAGCAATCGCCTCTCTCCGCGGAGGGGTCGAGCTTCCGTCGCGACTTTTCACCGTTCTGACGACCCTCCTGGGGGTCCGCAAGGGCGCGCTGCTGCTGTATGACCCGGTGCGACTCGTGTATGCGCCCTGGGCGGTTCGCGGCTACGATCAGACCACCCTTCATCGCATGCGGATCCCTCTGGGGGCCAATGGGGCGTGGAACGCGCTGGCGAACGGCCTCCCGCTCTCTCTTGCCGGCGCGCCTTCGCTAGCTCTCTTCCAGCAGTACTTTTCCGCCCACGAATTCGCATTCGTCAGCAGGCTCATCCTCGTTCCCTTCATCGCGGAGGACAAGCTCGTTGCGGTTCTCCTACTGACGGAAATCGAATCACCTCTTGCCAGCGACGATGAGCTTTCCGCCTGCCTTGCCCGCGCAGCGGAAGCCGGCGCTCCCCGGGTCCACGAAGCGCGGGCAGCGCAGATTGCCGCCTCCGGTCCCGCCGGCGCGCGCCCGGACGTGCTCACCCTCAAGGATGAGCCTGGGCAATTCCTTTCGTCCCTCGGAACCTCCAGCAGGACGGTGATCCTCCTCTCACTCTCGATGGAGGACTACGCGAAGAGCGTTCTCGCAGCCCACGAGCACCTTGACCCATTTCGGCTCCACGAAGATCTGCTCTATTTCCTCGGGTCGTTCCTCTCCGACATCGGCAAGATCCTCTCCGTGAGGCAGGGACGGTTCACGATCGCCCTTCCGGAGTTCGATCCTTCCGGCCTCGACCTCTTCTCCCACCAGCTTTCGATGT
>JBEKXR010000045.1:0-13397 GCA_049511935.1 Spirochaetia bacterium
GAACAAAGCCACTGCCTTTTCCCTTCGTTTCCTGAGCCTCTGAAGCCTTCTGATTCCCCTCTCCATAACAGGAGTATACAACGAAAAACAATCCTTGTCACTATATTATGCGAGACTCAATAAGCGGCTATCCGTGTTAAACGAAAGATTACTTCCACTCCCACAAGCAAAATAATGAAACCAGTCGCAAATGGGAGTGCTGGCACGATGTCTCGGATCATGTGGATAGGGAACCTTGCAGCATTGCGCCGAGGCCAATCACCCCTCCGCCCACAATGACGCTATTGTAACGATCGGGTAGGCTCCCGTGCCATGGCAGAATTCTGCTGAAATCCTTAAGCCCATATCGACGCTTGCAAGCAGAACCGAGCAGGTCTCCGCAGAAAGCCAGGGTGAAGACATGCAAGCCAGCAATGCCGCCGTACCATGGTGACACACTAACAACTCCGCAGAGAACGCACCCCGTGACGATTGCGAAAATCAATCCTCCGGCAACGCCTTCCAACGTCTTGCGGGGACTGAGCGCACCGAAGCAGAATGTTCGCCCGAAGAGCTGGCCGCACAGCTGACTCAACCCATCCGAAACGCAAACGATCGTGAACACATAGAGGATTGTGGCGCTCCGCATGCGGGCGAAGGTGAGAAAGCCGGCACAGAGAAGCGAATAAACGACAATGGACGCAATGGCGAAAAGGCTTCCTGAGCGCGCGTGGTGCAAAATGCCCGCTTCAACTGTCTCGATAAAGCCCCCGGCGGCAACAACATAAGCGAAGGCTAGAAACAGGGAGAAGTGCGCAAGCACTATTGCTGCGCCCACAAGAAAGAGATAAACCAGATATTTCATCCACAACTCGTGTTGTTCAATTCTCTGTAATCGCTGACCATAAAGTCCGATTCCGGCCGCACCGAGAACAAAATAGCTTGCAACAACGTCTGGGAGTACCCGCATCATTGGTATCCTCTTTGCTTGAGCACCCAGTAGAGTCCCTTAAGATTTGAGCGCATTCTTGGAATGATGATCGGGATAATAATGTTCTCAACAAACGCACAGCACCCGAAGATTATGGTCAGGTAAAAGAACCAGGGAATGAAGATGCCTGTGAAAAGAAGAAAAAAGAACACTCCTTGCATGTAACCTCCGATTCGCGCGGAGTACAGGTGGAAGCTATGGAATCTGCCGAACTTTGCGAAAGCGATGATCACGGTGAGCGAAGACAACGACAGGAAGACAAGAAAGGCAGGGGCAGTGGGCCGGATCACGCTCCATTTGAAGAGAATGATCCCAAGCAGCGCGAGCACATACATGCCGATATCAGCCAGTGAATCCAGACGGGCGCCGATGGCGGTCTGAGCCCGAAAGAGACGTGCAATCAGGCCGTCCAGGCTGTCTGTGACAAGGTCTACAACCAGGAGCACGGAGAAGATGCGCTCCAAGCCAAGGATCGCGAGGGCAAGAAGGAATGGAAACGTAACGAGGCGGTAGGCCGAGAGAAGGTTGGGCACAGTCAGAAGGGCACGGGTGTCGAAGTTTTCGATCTTTGCGATCTTCTTCAGCTGGTGACCTTCGGGAAAGGACCTGTGCGCCCATCCAGGCACATTTATTCACCCAAGCATTTGACTACGACACTCTGCGCCGCGCCGTCCGGTTCGTTGTGCTCGCGCCGTCGCCTCTCCACTCTCCTGCGGCCAAATCGGCTTCGCAGCGCGTGCGGTGGCTCCCACTAGAGTGGGGAGAAGAACGTCATTACAGATTGCATCCTGCCGCGTCACGCTGCATCACGGGCATGATCCTCGCATCGGCGGACCGGCCGCGAGCCCCCTGCGGACACGGCTCGGAAGAACCGACGCTGGGCTGCGTTGTAGGTGAGGAATGCCACCGTGCCCAGAAAACCCCGCTTCTGCGGCACGATGCCAAACGGTCGTCGCGCAATACTCGCGAGACTGTGGAACCGGTCGCCAAAGGAGAGCCACCCTTCGAGCAGTTGGTCTGGGCTCATGCGCAACGGCCGGAACAATACGCGTGTCGACGAGTACTGTTCCCGCCACCAGAGAGGGTTCAGGAGCCTTTTCTCGGCCGCAAGGCGGTCATAGAGGCGTGTCCCCGGATACGGGATAAGTATGGAGGGATTGGCGCCATCGAGCCGAGACCGGGCAACAAAGGCGTAGGTCCGCACGAAGATGTCGGGAGTCTCGTGGTCGAGACCGAAGATAAATGAACCAATGACGGCGATGCCTTCGTCGTGAAATCGGCGCACGATCTCGTCGGTGCTCAGACCGAGGCGTCGCAGCTTTGCAATTTCTCCCGCGGCCTCTTCCTGGACGGACTCGAATCCAACGAGGAGACCTACGCAGCCAGAGCGGCGCATCGCGCCGAGCATCTCGCGGTCCCTGGCGAGGGACACTATCCCCTGCCCAATCCACCGCACGCAAAAGGGTTCCAACGCCCTGAACAGCTGCATTGCGTGGCCGCGCTCCTGCCCGAGCGCGTCGTCCAGGAAGAAGATGTTTCGTGCCGACAGGCCTGTGGTCTCCCTGACCACCTCGTCCACCACCCGAACCCGGTGGCGGTTTCCCATGACAGACGAGACCGAACAGAAATCGCAATCGTACGCACAGCCCCGCGAGGTCTCGATACCTGTGGAGAATGGAAGGGGTCGACGCCGCCTGGGGTACTTCCTGCCGGGCAATGCCCGGTACGCCGCGAGGTCGATTGGACCATCGTTGCGGTAGATCCGCCGAACACGGCCGTGCTCTGCGTCCCGAACAACCATTTCCCATGCGTCTTCCGCCTCTCCCACGACCACCGCGTCGGCATGCGCGAGCGCCTCCTGCGGAAGGACCGTTGCATGAATCCCGCCCATCATGACGATGGCCCCTTTGCGCCGGTACAGGTCAGCGATCTCGTAGGCGCGCATTGCGGCGTGCGTCGTTGCGGTGATTCCAACGATGTCGGCCGGGTCGCCTGCATCGTCGGGTGCAAATGTCTCATCCACAATGGTAACTTCATGCCCCATTGGTGTATGTGCGGCGAAGATTTCCAATCCGAGCCTCGGCAGGATAAACTGCTCCGCGCGCATTTATTGCTGGCAGAATCGCGTAAAGTCCGCCTTGAGGACGCTTGCTGTGCCGATTTTGCCATGGGCGCCCGGAAGGACGCAAATCGCGGCTCCGACAAGGTGCGGGCCGCCGCGCATTGAACCTTTCCGGGGCCCCTGATAAGATCACCGCTCGATGCACGACTCCCCCGCACGGTCCCCTTTCCTCACTTTCGTCTACGGCGGGGTCGTCCTGCTCCTTCTCCTCCTCGCCCTCTTCGCGCGCGGATTCTCCCGGGACATCGGCGACGGACGGGTGGCGGGCCGCTATTCGCTTTTCCCGCTCTTCCAATCCCACGCGCCCGAGCAACTGACCCTCACTTGGAACGGCTTTGCCCTGCATTTCTCACGGTCGATGACGCCGGGACTGAAAGGCTATGAGCCCGCCCAGGCGGGCACCGACATCGTGTTCGACGGCGACGTTCGCCTGCGGCTTTCCCCGGGGGCCGATACCGGCGGCTCGATCACTTTCTCCCCTGTGGGCTCCTCCGGTGGGGCAGCATCTCCTCCGCTCATTGTGCCATTCACCGTGGCGGGAGTGCTCCAGGACCCGCCCGCGGGAGCCGCACTTGCGTGGAAGCGGGCGGGCCGCACCTACCTTCTCACGCTGCCCCAGGGCGCGCGGACCGATGTCGCTGCCGGCACGCTTACCTTGCCCCTCTCTGGCCCTGCATGGAGCGGCGTCCTCCGAGTCGATGGGGTTGCTGCGGCGACGCAAGCGGCTTCCACGAGGGCGCCGGCACGGTCGAACCGGCTGCCCGACGAGACGTCGATGCCGTCGGAAGATCGGCTGCAGGCCGCGCTCGCCCGGTACGCAGATGCGGCCTACCAGGGCTGGAGCATGTCGCGGTACCTGGCCGCCGATGCACGATGGCAGCTTGCGGATGGAACCCCCGGTTTCTCGGAGGACATCGGCATCGGGCTCCTCGCCGAGTCGATCGCGCGGGGGACCTGGCAGCGGATGATTCCATTGTGGTCGACCGCCGTGGCGCAGCAGCAACGCCGGGCTCCGCAGGCCGCCCTCTCGTTCACCACGAGCGCCTACATGGGGGGCACACGGGACTTTGCAAAAGCCTTTCAGGAGCGGACCGCTCAGCAGGTCGTCCAGGTGCGTGCGCTCCTTGAGCGCTCCGATGATCATCTCCTCCTCCTCAGGGGTGTCGTCACCCTCCTTGCAGATCACGCCAGCCCGGATCTGCTCCAGAAGACAGGTGCATTCCTGGCCGGGCGCACACCGTCGAGCATGGACATCCCGGCCGCGGCAGGTCTGGTGGGGGCCCTGCTTGACTACTCGCGCGTGGTTCGATCGGACGACGCGCTCGTGCGCCTTCTCAAGGACGCCATCGAGCGGCGGATCATTCCGGACGTTCGTACGACAAGCGCGGGTGTCTTTCTGGATACCGACTCGGGGAGGTCCGATCTTCAGACCAGCATCAGGTGCGGGGTTCTCCTCCTTCGTGCCGGCACCGTCGTCGGCTCCTCCCTGGCAACAGCGGTCGGCAGGGGACTCGTCACTTCGGGGCTTTCCCTGGCCGACGAAAAGGGGATCCTGCCGGCGACGCTCGGTCTCGCCGGGGGTCGGATCTCGTCCCGCGATGGGTTCCTTGCCCCCGAATCGATCTACCCGATGCTTCCGCTGGGGCGCTTCGTTCCGCTGGAGACGTCTCTCGCCGGTCAGTTGGGGCCCGGATCCTGGGTGTGGACGTCCGCCCGGCTTGCCTCGGCAACGGGATCTTCCTTGGGAGCCGCGCTCATCTTCTCCTATCCGCCGGGCGTCCCTTATCACCTCCTGCTCCAGGGCATCCGGCCCTTCGCGCAGCTGAAGCTCCATGGGATCCCCTGGCATGCGGATCCGACCTACTTCAAGTATGCCAACGGATGGGCCTATGATGCCGGCTCTCAGACGCTTTTCATGAAAGTGACGGGCAAGACTGACACAGAAGAAATCGACATCGCCTGGTAAGCGACAGCCCGCAGAAGGAAAGAATCAGGCCGGTCGTTTCTTCCGATGGACCTCTTCGAGTTCCAGTTCCCTGTACAGTGAATACACCGAGCTTTCCAGCTCGCTCTTGAGCCTCTGCTTCTCGCGCGCGAACGGGATCGTGCCGTCGAAGCGAATGGGCGCGCCAACGAGAATCCTGCCGAGCTTGCGGTTCACCGCGACGGGGAGGAACTGGACCGCTTTCTTCGTGGTCTGGTAGTACAGCCTGGCAATGTGGATGAAACCCGTGCAGAACTCGTATAACACGTCGTTGATCTTCCGGGTGGAGTCTTCCGCGAACACCAGGATGTTCTTTCCCTGCTGAAGGAGGGAAAGGCTCCGCATCACCGTGCTCTTGATCTGCTTGCTCTTCTGGTACACGGGTATCGCCCCGATATCCTTCATCAGGGCAACGCACACTCTTCCGATGACCTTCCCCAGATACACGCTGAGGGGAGGTTTCAACCGCAGCTCCTGTTCGAGGAACTCGGCCTGGATCCTCGGGGCGACGGTCTTCACATCGGTGACTTCATGGGCGACCCAGGGGTACATCTCAACAGGCATCGACGTGATGACCGAGACGGGGCCAAAGGCTCCCGCGTGGTTGGCGACAAGGATGACCGGCTCGGAGGTGTGAAGGTTCTCGAGCCCGCGCAAGTGGGCGTTGAAAAAGAGGCGTCGGAGTACTTTGTAGAAATACTGCGATACCATCTCGGCGTCTCCGAACCGGCCGTTCTTACATAGACAGCCTATGTAAATACTACTGCTCGACAGAGCAGGTGTCAAGGATCGTGCGAACGGTCGGCATCCCGAGGCAGCGAGCTGAAACGACGGACGCTCACGAAGGCAGGGGTTCCTTGGATTGCTCGTCGCGCCTCAGCATCGTTCGCAGGAGAAGGGGGACGGTGAGGAAGAGCAGGAGGCAGAAAGAGATCGCCAGGAGGCGGAGCAGGCCGAGGTCTCCCCAGAAGCTGCGGGCCGCCAGGGCGCTGCCCACCATGCCCACGGCGATGACCGCGCCGACTTTCAACGCGCGCTGGCGTACACGCACGAACAGCGCCGTGGTGACGCCGAGCACCGCGAAGAAGTACCCCATGGCCGCGTCCCACCTGCTGAATCGCGTCTCGAGGCTTCGCAGGGCGCCCACGAGCACCCCGACAGAGTGGGTCACGGTGATGATCCAGAGCCCCATGACCGGCAGGGGCAGGAGCATGAGAGAGAGCAGAATCCAGTCGCGTCGAGCAGCGGCGACCGCGGTAGAGGCGATCAGCCAGAGGGTGAATGCGTACAGGCCGGCAAGGAGGCCGAGGTGCCACAGGGGGGCTGGTGACCCCTGTCCGTTCAAGACGAAAGAGACTGTGCGCGCAACGGGGTCCATCGAGAGGTAGCTCAAGACAAGAAGTGGCAGGACGGCGTACCCGATCCACGAATACATCCAGCTCGCACCGCCGCTGCGCCAGCCCAGGAGAGCGATCACCACGATCGCCGTGAACGCGGTCCCCAGGAGAAGGGGGGAACGCCAGACGTGGGTGGCAAAAAGCGCGGCTACGATCAGGTGGGGCTGGCAGCCGATCAGCGCCTCGGTCCAGCTGCCCCCGCTGTGCGCCTCGTCCAGGAGCCGGGCAATGCTCCGCGCATCGCCGAAAGACCTCAGCGCGGCCCGGGCCGCGTCAGCCTCCTCCAGGCCCTGCTGCTCGAGGTCACTCACCTTCTCTTCGAAGTGCGTGGACAGCTCATTGATGACCCGGCCTGAAGTACGCGGATCGAGGTGCAAGTGCGTTCTCACCTCGTCGAGGTAGCTGTTGACCTCCCTCTGCATAGCAGGCCTCTCACGCCTCCGTCGGCTTCATCACCAGAGCCATTGCGCTGGCGAAGCTCTGCCACATATCGAGTTTCTTCTGCAAGAGCTCCCGGCCTCGATCGGTGATTGCATAGTAGCGCCGCTCCTGGCCGTTGGGGAGCTTCTTCCACTCTCCCTGGACAAGACCGTCGCTTTCGAGCTTCCTCAGGGCAGGATAGACTGTACCCTCCTTGAACCGGAAATAGCCCCGGCTCCTCTCCTCGATCTCCTTGATGAGATGATAGCCATAGGTCTGTCCATGCTCGTTGATCAGGAAGAGGAGGAGAGAGTCCGTGTTGCCGCGAAGAAGATCGGAGTCGTAGCCTCGGGGGGTTTCCGCCATACTTGAGTCCTTTCTGAAAAAAAGGTAACGGCCCTCGCGACATTCTGTCAAGCGACCTCGCGAGCGTATATACTCTGCATCGTGAAGTCAAAAAAGACGGCGAAGAAGATCGATGACGGCCGGATGAAGCTGGAAAAGGAGCTGCGCTCCGCGATCGGAGAGATCGACGAAAAAGGCCTGCTGTTCCTCCTGCGCCAGGCCCAGGTTCTCATCCATAACGCGCGTGTGGAGAGCATGGCAGGCCATTCACCGCAGGAAGACGCTGGCGCCGCGGCGCCCGGGGCGCCATCCACGAACCGAACCGAGCCCGTCACGATCGAGGACGCCCGGGAAGGAAAGGCGATCTTCCTCACGATCGGCCGCACGCGGAAGGTGCTCACCCCGGAGGAGATGAAGAGGCTCGTGCGTATCTGCTACGGCGCCGAGACGAAGAGCGAGGCGCTTCGCCAGCTCTTCACGGTGCTGGCGAAGGAAAGGAAGGACATCCTTTCCGATGCGATGATCGGCAGTCCCGACAATCCCCTGGTCGCGGAGCTGTTCTCCGCAGTGCGAGCGAGCTACCGGCTGGAGGACCGATAGACGTCGGCGCCTTGCCCGTGCAGCCGGTCCTCCCCGCGGGAAACGCTTGCGGCCGGCGCATTTTCCTTCTATTGTGATTTGGAAATGGCGAGCGGTGACATTCAGGGAAGGTATTTTCTCTCCTACGAACACATCCATTTGAGCGTTCGCGCGCTCGCGGACCGCATCCGGGAAGCCGGGTTCCACCCTGACCTCATTGTCGCGATTGGAAGCGGCGGTTTCATCCCGGCGAGGATCCTGAAGACGTTCCTCGAAATTCCAATTTTCACGGTCGGTATTTCCTACTACGGCGCTGACAACAAGCCCGGCCCTGCCCCGCGCGCGATCCAGTGGATCGACGAGGTGGAAAAGAAGCTGGCAGGCCGCCGGATCCTCCTGGTCGACGAGGTGGACGATTCCCGGGTCACGCTCGAGTACTGCCTTCGGGAGCTGCTCCAGCACGCACCGGCCGAGATCGCCGTGGCGGTTCTGCACAACAAGAAGAAGGAAAAGAGAGGAATACTCCCCCCGGAGGTGCGCCGCTATTACGCGGGGGAAGAGCTGGACGACAAGTGGATCTGCTATCCCTGGGACGCGCAGGACATCACGGCGCACGAGAAAATCGCCCGCTCGGGAATCGTCGCACACTGATCGGCCCCGGACGGGGGCCTGCCCTGCGAGGACGTGCCACATGGGAATGGAAACCTTCTGGCTGAGAGATTCGCGTGCGCTCGTCGACGTGGCCATGGGTCGGCGCCCCGCCGACCTCGTGCTCCGCAATGGCCGCTGGCTCTGCGTGCAATCCGGGGAGATCATCGCGCACACCGATATCGCGATCGCGGCTGGCCGCATCGCCTACGTGGGCGAGGATGCGCGGCACTGCATCGGTCCGGCCACGGTGGTCGTCGAGGCGGACGGTGCGCACCTCGCACCGGGCCTCCTGGACGGCCACATGCACGTGGAGTCGGGAATGGTCACGGTGACCGAGTTCGTCCGGGCGGTGCTCCCGCGCGGCACGACCGGCATGTTCGTCGATCCCCACGAGATTGCCAACGTTCTGGGCCTCCGGGGCGTGCGGTTGATGGTGGACGAGGCTGCCCGGCAGCCCGTCCACGTGTTCGTCCAGGTTCCCAGCTGCGTACCCTCCGCGCCGGGGCTCGAGACACCCGGGGCCGTGATCGGGCCGGCGGACGTGGAGGAGGCCCTCACCTGGCCCGGCATCATCGGGCTGGGTGAAATGATGAACTTCTCCGGGGTGATCGAGGGAAACGACAAGGTCCACGCCGAGATGTCGGCAACCCGCAGGGCCGAAAAGATCATCGGGGGCCACTACGCCTCCCCCGACCTGGGGCTTCCGTTCCACGGCTACGCCGCGGGCGGGGCGCAGGACGACCACGAGGGCACGCGGCTGGAGGATGCAGTGGCCCGGATCCGGCAGGGCCAGAGGGTCATGCTGCGCTACGGATCGGCATGGCATGACGTGGCCGCCCAGGTGCCCGCCATTCTCCGCCTGGGCCTCGATCCGCGGCATTTCATTCTCTGCACCGACGACTCGCATTCCGAAACACTGGTCAACGAAGGTCACATGGACCGCGTGGTCCGGCATGCCATCGATCAGGGCCTGTCACCGATGGCGGCGCTGCAGATGGCCACGATCAACACGGCGGAGCATTTCGGCGTCAGCCGGGACATCGGCTCTCTGGCGCCGGGCCGGTTTGCGGACGTGCTTCTGGTGAAGGACCTTGCGGATTTCCACCCGGAGCTCGTGATTGCCCGTGGAAGGCAGGCTGCTCGCGAGGGGAGGCTGCTCGTCGACCTTCCGGCAGCGGAATACCCACCGTGGTCAAAGGACACGGTGCATCTTGCGCGTGCTCTCACGGCTGGCGATTTCAAGCTCGACGCGCAGAGATTCGGGTCAGAGGTCACTGCCCACGTCATCGGCGTGAAGGGAAACCAGGCGCCCACCGAGCACCTGGTCATGAAGGTGCGCGTCCAGTCAGGAGAGGTGCGGGCCGACGTCGGGAGGGACATCGCGAAACTTGCGCATCTCGACCGGCATCAGGGGAGCGGGAAGGTGCAGATCGGCCTCGTGAACGGGTTCGGATTCAGGGAGAACTGCGCCATCGCCACCACGGTGGCCCACGACTGTCACAACCTCCTCGTCGTGGGAACCGATGACGGGCAGATGGCGATCGCCGTGAACGAGCTTGCGGCCTGCGGCGGCGGCCAGGTCGTGGTTCGGGATGGAAAGGCGATCGGCAAGGTCGCCCTCCCGATCGCCGGCCTGATGTCGGATCGTCCCGTGTCAGAGGTGGCCCGGGCCGCGGCGGGTGTTCTGCGGGGATTCCGTGAGTGCGGCTGCGCCCTGCACAACCCCAACATGCAGCTCAGCCTCCTGGGGCTTGTGGTGATCCCGGAGCTCCGCCTCTCTGACAAGGGTCTTGTGGACGTGAACCGATTCGCCGTGATCCGGGTCCTGGAATAGGTCAATGGCACGCCGCGCGAAGCGCGGCATCGCGCATTGAAAGTGCACTGTTCTATCCGTGCCCTTGCCGTAGATGGAACTATCAATGCCCCATGATCCGATGCGGACGGTACGGCTCCTCCAGCGTTTTCACCTGCTCGGGAGTCAGGCGGATCGACACGGCATCGATCGCCTGCTCGAGATGCTCGGGCTTGCTCGCCCCGATGATCGGCGCAGTGACTCCGGGCTTCGAGAGCATCCATGCCAGAGCGGCCTGAGGGAGGGTCGTGCCGACCTGCGCGGCAACGTTTTTCAGCCGCTCCACCACGCTGAAGTCATCGTCCTGGTAGTACATGGAGTGCGCAAACTCGTCGGATTTGCTGCGCGTGGTCGCCCCGCCCCTGTCTCTCGTCCTGTTCCCCGCGAGGAATCCCCGTGCGAGCGGGCTCCATGGAATGACGCCGACTCCCTGGTCGATGCAGAGCGGGATCATCTCCCGTTCCTCCTCGCGGTAGACGAGGTTGTAGTGGTTCTGCATGGATACGAAGCGCGCCCAGCCGTGGCGGTCGGACACGGCGAGTGACTTCATGAACTGCCACGCGTACATGCTGGATGCGCCGATGTACCGGGCCTTTCCCGCGCGCACGACGTCGTTCAACGCTTCCATCGTTTCCTCGATGGGCGTCTCGGGGTCCCCGCGGTGGATCTGGTACAGGTCGACGTGGTCCATGCCCAGACGCCTCAGCGACGCATCGATGCTGGTCATGATGTGCTTGCGGGAGAGTCCGGCAGCGTTCGGGTCCGTGCCCATGCGGTTGAAAACCTTTGTCGCGACCACGACCTCGTCTCTTTTCGCAAAATCGCGCAGCGCGCGGCCCGTGACCTCTTCACTGACGCCCAGGGAATAGATGTCCGCGGTATCGAAGAAGGTGATTCCCTTCTCCAGCGCACGCTTGTAGAAGGGGCGTGCCTGCTGCTCGTCAAGGACCCAGTCCCGCCACTTCGATGAGCCGTACGTCATCGTACCCAAGCAGATGCGTGAAACCTTCAGACCGGTTTTCCCGAGACAAACATAGTCCATGAGCGGCCTCCCGACCTCTCAAGAACCTAACGCCGTCAGGCCCGGTCGTCAATTCAGTGTGCAGGGCTATTCTTTCTCGAAGGGCGTGCCCAGCGCGGCGGGAGGCGTGGCGTTCAAAGCCCTCAACGCCCGGGCCACAAGGCGCCTCACGGGCTCGGGAAGGCGCGCGAGCGACCGCTCCACCCATTCCGCATTGCCGATGTTGACGAACAGCAGGGTGAGGATCATGAGCGGGAAAGGCGCAACCTGCAGCACCTGGGACGGGACTCCCGGCAGGGCCGGCTGCAGGACGAGACCGAGCCATTGCAGAAGGGAGAACAGGTATGCGCCGAACGCGGCCCGGAACGGGTTCCACCCCCCGAATATCGTGATGGCGAGAACGATCCATCCAATTCCGTCCAGACCCGAAATCGTTCCTTTCCACCCGGCCTTCACCGACAGCGAGTAGATCGGTCCCGCAAGACCCGCGATGGCGCCACCGGCCACCGTGTACAGGTAGCGCAGACGGTTCACGTTCGCCCCACGCACGTACGCCGCGGCGGGGCGCTCCCCGATTCCCCGCAGCATCAGGCCCGGGCGCGTGCGGAAAATGAAGACCCACGCCGCCGCCACGAGAATGAAGCTGAGATAGGTCATCACGTCCTCGCGGAAGAGGAGCAGACCCAGGCCCGGGATGTCCTGGAGGAACGGGATCGAGAGGGTCGGAAGACGCGGCCCGGTCGTGCCCATGATGGGATTTCCCAGAAAGTAGGACAGGTCGCGGCAGAGGAGCGTGAGCACGAACCCCACCGCGACCTGGGACTGTCGCAGGGTGATACTGGCGAATGCGAGCAGCAGTGCAACCAGCGCGCCGATGGCCGCGCCGGCAAGGAAGCCCAGCAGAATGCTGTTCGTCGCCAGGGCCACGGCGAATCCGCCCATCGCGCAGAGCAGGATCTTCCCGTTCATCGACAGGTTGGTGACACCCGCGCGCTCGCTGATCGTCTCTCCGATCACCCCGAAGAGGATCGGCGCGGCGGATGCCAGGACGCCTGCAAGGCCGATGAGGACGACTTCCAGCGTCATCGCCTCACCCTCTGCCGGCCACGCGCTGGCGCAGCCCATGCGCGAGCAGGACGAACAGGACGAGCGTGCCCTGGAGAACACCTGCCAGGGACGAGTCCAGTCTCAACACGATCGGCAGCTGGATGCTTCCCACGTTCAGCGCGGCGAAGAAAAGAGCCACGGGCGCGGCGAGCGCCGCGCTGTACCCTGCCAGCATCGCTACCATGAGCCCGAGATAGCCGTACCCGCTCGAGATCGAGGGGATGAGCCGATGATAGACGGAGGTGACCTGCACGGCTCCTGCCAGCCCGGCAAAGACCCCGCACAACGCGAAGGAAATCATCATGTGCTGCCAGGTGGGAACGCCCAGCAGGTAGGCAGCATTGGCATTTTTCCCCACGGCCTTCAGGCTCAGCCCGAAATGAGTCCCCCTGAGGAGCACGTACACGAGCATGATCGCCAGGACCGCGATGAGAAGCGCGGAGGGGCTCAGCCGCGACTGCGCGGAGAGCGTGGGCAGCCAGAGCGACGGGGCAAACGGCACGGTCCCGGACATCGAGGCCACCCCCGGACGTTTCCACGGTCCGAAGATCAGCCAGAGGTTCAGGGCAGAGGCGACGAAGTTCAAGCCGAGCCCGCCGAAGATCTCGTTCACGCCACCGAAAGTCTTCAGGGCACCGGCGAGCAAAGCCCAGAGGGCGCCGCCGGCCATTCCCGCGATGATGCTCATCGCGATGATGAGAGAAGGATCCACCCCGCTGGTCTGCAGGCCCCGAAGCATCCAGGTCGTGAAGATCGCGCCGAGGGTGATCTGACCTTCGATGCCGATGTTCCACAGGCCCGCCGTGAAGGTGATCAACAGACCCGCCGTGACGAGCAGCAGCGGCACCCAGGAGACGAGCACGTTCGCGGCGACCTCCCAGGAACCCGCTGCGCCCAGCACGATATTGGCGTAGGCGGCAAGGGGAGGCGCTTTTGCGGCGAGCAGGAC
>JBEKXR010000046.1:0-13304 GCA_049511935.1 Spirochaetia bacterium
CTTCGGACATCCATCGCGCGGTGGCCGAGATGCGCGAGATGGGCTTCGAGTACGGGGAACTGGAAGGAATCGGATACGAAAACCTCGGGCAGGTGATCGCAGAAAAGAAAGAGATCAGAGAGGCGTACAGGGACGCGGGGGTGAAGATCTCGAGCTTCGCCGTGCTTCTCCCTGACGTGATCAGCATGGACGCGGCAAAAAAAAAACAGGCAATAGAGCACTTCCGCCGCGGTACCGAAACCGCTGCCTTTTTCGAGAGCGCGAACCTGTGGATCGACAGCTACATGCCTCCTCTCACGCTCGTGGAGGGCATGAAGCCGACCGAGAGCCTCGTGTACGGCCGGGGCATGAGGGTGCACGTCCCTGCGGGGTTCGACTGGGACGCGTTCTGGGAGAATTTCGTGGATTCGATCTCCCGCTGCACGGCCATCGCGAAAGAGCACCGGCTGCCTCTCCTGGTGGAGCCGCGGGTCGGTGAAACCGTTACCAACAGCGACGCCCTGCTTCGGCTCTGGGATGCCGTGCGGGACGAGAACCTGGGCTTCATCCTGGACACCGCGCACCAGCACGCCCAGAAGGAAATGATTCCCCTCGCGGTGGAGAAGCTCGGACGACACCTGAAGTATGTGCACGTGGCGGACAATGATTCGCGGGACAATCGGCACTTCGCACCCGGCAGCGGCACCGTGGACTGGGACGAGACTTTCCGGGTGCTGGCGCGCCGTCGCTTCGACGGTTTCTTCGCGGTCGACCTGGAAAAGCTGCCGGACCTGGCGGGAGCATTCCGGCGGACGCGGAATTTCCTCGAAGAAAAGGCCGCGGCGTACGGATTGTGAGGAGGTGATCCCCATGGAAAAACTTGCGATGAATGGCGGCCCGAAGACCAAGACGACCCCCTTCGGCCAGGGCCGGAGGTTCGGCGAAGAGGAGAAGAAACAGGTTCTCGAGGTGCTCGAAAGCGACGTGCTATTCTACGTCTACGGCTCCAAGGTGAAGGAGATGGAGTCGCGGATGAAGGAGATGTATGGCATGAAATATGCCAGCGGCTGCTCCTCCGGCACCGCGGCCGTGCACATTGCGCTGGGTGCTCTTGGAGTTGAACCAGGGAAGGAAGTGATCACATCCGCGGTCACGGACATGGGCACGCTGACCGGGATCCTGTACCAGATGCTCGTTCCACGGTTCGCCGACATTCACCCGGACACATACAACATGCACCCGGCGAGCGTCGAAAAGCTGATCAATCGGAAAACTGGCGCTATTGTCGTGGTGCATCATGCAGGGCTCCCCGCCGACATCGAGGCGTTCGTTGACATGGGAAAGCGGCACGGGGTACCGGTGATCGAGGACTGCGCGCAGGCGCATTTCACCCGCTGGAAGGGAAAACTCCTGGGCACCTTCGGCGACGTGTCCACGTTCAGCTACAATCATTTCAAGCACATCACAACCGGTTCCGGCGGGGCGGTGCTCACCAACCGGGATGACCTGGAGGAACGGATCCGCCTTTTCATTGACAAGTGCTATTTCCGGGATGGCAGAAAGCGCAATCCCTACTTCCTGGCGCCGAACTACCAGATGACCGAGCTCCAGGGAGCGGTGGCGGTCGCGCAGCTGGGAAAAGTCGAGCGCATCGTGAAGACCCGTGGAGAGCGCGGTGCGCGACTGAGGGCCGGGCTGGCCCGGATCAAGGGTATTATCCCCCAGAAGATCCCCGAGGGGGCCGAGCACAGTTTCTTCTTGTACGTCGTGCGCATCGACCCGAAGGTCATTCCCGTGACGGTCGCGGATTTCTGCAAGGCGCTGGATGCCGAGGGCATCCCCTCTGAGCCGAACAAGATCACCGGTGGGATGCCGGTGTACCAGTACGATATATTCCAAAACCTCAGCGCGTTCCCGGGCAGCAGGCTGCCATTCGTGTCGAAGGATTTCGGCTCGAACGTCTCCTATCCCCAGGGGCTCTGCCCAGCGGCAGAAGAGGCGTTCGCCCACACCTTCAACCTTTCCGTCAATGAGTTCTACTCAGATGCGGACATCGATGACATGGTGAAAGGCGTCGCGAAGGTGGCGGAGCACTTCAAGGCCTGATCGGGCGCGGATCCGACAGGGCTCGGGTGTGTCAGGCGCGGGTGCGTCGGGCCCGAACGCCTCGCGCGATCAGCAGGAGGACCATGGGCAGCGCCGCGAGCCCGGCAAGAGCCGGCCTCAGCGCTGATCGCACTACGACGCGGATTTCCCTCTGGCTTCCCGGCACGGTAGTGCCGGTGGCGTCCCGCGCCCGGATGCGGATGATCGACCGCTGGTGCGGGACGACAATGTGAAAAGCCGAAAGATTGGCCGCCTGGCCGTTGCGCGCTGCCTGAGGATCCAGCGGCACGATCGTGTACCCGAGCCCTGTCCCTTTTGCCTGCTCGACTGCAAACGCCTGCTCGGCAACCTGTTGCACGCCGTCGGGGCCGGCGAGCTCGATGCGCGCCCCGGTGACGGGACGAACCCTTACCCACCTGTTCACTGATGGATTGCCGGTGGACTGGTTGGAGAGTGTTTTCTCATATGCGAGGTCGTTGACTTCATTCTCTAGGAATGGCCGAAGGTACAAGTCCGTGGATCCGTTCACGTAGAGGACCGACGAAGGGGTTTTCGATTCCTCGGGCCGGGTCCACTTGTCTCCCGGTATCACCTCGAAGCCCACTCCTCCGGTCCGACGCGGGATGTACACCACGACTTTCTTGTCGGAGCCCTCCAGGGTGGTGCCGTCGGGAACGACGAAACGTGCGCCGTATTCCCCGGCGGGAAGGTTGAGGATGAATCCTTCCTGCACGGGCTCAGGCGGGCTCCTGTACACGGAGTGTTCCGGCGGCGCCGCGGGCCGCGTGAGGGAGCCCAAGGCAGACACGGCAGCGGCAGCGGCCCGTCCCATCCTTTTCAGCTCCGCAATCCTCGCCCCCAGTGATTCCACTCGTGCGTCGTATTCGTTCGACTTTCTCTGGTACTCTGCAAGGGCTGCGGAGTTCGCGTCGTTCAACGCCGCCGAACGGGCGACCTCGGCATCCGCATCGGGCCCTGTCGCCACCTTCCATCCCTCGGGCTCGCCGGCGGGACTGAAGTAGGTGTATCTCTCGAGAGGAATCCGGCGGGTGCCCGAGCTGCTTCTCAACTCGAGCGTCCCCCTGAACGGCTGGTTGAGCGAATCCGTATCCGTCTTCCACTCCGCAGTGATCGGCCACCAGTACACGAGCGTCCTGCGGAGTGAAATGAAATTGTCCACTCCCGCCTGAAGATAGATGCGACCCGTGGTCTGCAGCGCAAAGCTCGAAGAGTAGCCGCTTCCCGTGAACGAGGTCAGGGAATAGATGAGCTCCTCGACCCGGATCGGCACATCGGCGCGCAGGCAGGGCGTGAGAGCGCTGCAAAGGAGCAACGTAGAAACGAGCCGTCTCACGAGCGGACTCCCTTCCGCCGAATCAGGAGATGGGCGGCCGCCAGAGCAGCACACGCAAGCACCGGCAGGAGCGCCAGGCCGGCAAGGAACTCGAGGATGTTTCCCCCGTCGAAGGACCGGGCACACAGCGAGGCGTAATACAGCGGCGAAAACCACTGAACGACGGCGGAAACCGTTTCTGCCGCTGCGCGGACTCCGGGCCCCTCGACGATGGACGAGCCGATCTGGAGAACAGTGAAAACTGCGACGATGCCTGTGAAAAGGGCGAAGGCGGAAGCTCCATTCTCCGCGGCCACGGAGCACAGCACGCCGTATGCACAGAGCGCAACGGAAAGCAGGCAGACAACCGGAAGCGCCGTGTAAAACATCGGCCCGAGGGCCAGGTTTTCCATTGTTGAAAGCGCGAGAAAGTAGAGCGCCAGGAAAACCACCGTGCAGGCGGAAAGAGCCGCGTCCTTGAAAAACGTCGCGAGCAGGTACGAAGTGCCATCGGCGGTACCATACACGAGCAACTCCACGGCACCCGCGCTCTTTTCCTGCCCGAACCGAAAAACCGAGGCCACGCAGAGGTAGAGGAGCACCGGGGCGCAGGAAATCACGAGCGCCGCCAGGAACGGCCCCTCCGAGAGCAGCCTCTCCACGAACGTCGGCCCGAAACCGCCGGCGAGCGCCCTGCCGGCAAAGCTCCAGACAGGGCTCAACCGGGGATCGAACCCGCTGGAGTCGATGGCGTTCACGAAACCTGTTGAAAGGAAAAAGGCGATCAGCATTCCGGCCGCCAGGGCGACATACGGCCCCGGGGAGAGGAGAGTCTCTGTCACCTGCCGTCGCGCGATCACGACCGCCGCATGCATCCGCCGCGACAGAAGTGTCCTGCCGATCATTGCGCGCGCGCTTTCACGTCCCACGACGTGCTGAAGAAATACCGCAGCTTGTCTTTTTGCGCATCCAGGGCGGCGGCCAGGGAGGGGGACAGCACCGAAGCGCCCGACGAGAGGACGGGGATCTTCCACACTACTTCCATCAACCTGACCAGCTCTTCGCGGGACAACCCCTCCGGTTTCGGGACGACGACGAGATAGTCAATGACCCGGCTCGAAGAAGGCCGGTCTTCGATCCGGGACGAGGGGATGCGGGCCGAGTACCGGAACAGGCTCTCCGGCAGCGCATTCCATTGCCACCCGAGGACGCCTCGGAAGAGAACATCTCCGCGGGCCCTGTGTGGGCCGTCCACTTGTTCGGACACCACGCAGCCGATCCACAGGTCGATGCAGGGATGGTTGAGGATGGCCCTGCCTGCCGCGTCCACCGGCCGCAGCTGCACGAGGAGATCTCCGCGGTCAAAGCTCTCGAGGTTGCTGAATGCCTGGAGCCCGGGGATCTCGAGTCCGGTCATCCGCACGGGGTTGATGAGCCGGTTCCTTCCTCTCCGGAGCGTCACCGGCAGTTTGATCGTTTCATAGCCCGGCGCGGAGAACTCCGCCGTCCATCGGCCGGGTTTCAGGTGCGAGATCTTCTGTGGAACCGGCCCGGCATCAGACTGATAGTAGCTCACGAGCGTGCGGTCCTGGAGACGGACAGTCGCGTCCCATACCCACTTTCCGCTCACGGAGTCCTGCACCTGGAAGACGAAAGTCGTGTCCGAACAGCAGATGATCGCGAGGGGCAGCAGAACTGCAATGAGGGAAGCTCGCAGGTTCTTCATTCGGCCATCAACTGTATACCGTTCCGCCCAAGGCGCTTCAAGTCCGCCGCTCCGGGCGGATCGTTCGCTGTACAGCGGCAGGGCAATATGATAGGAAACGACCGGAGGCACGGGATGGCAGATCGCATGCGCTTTCTCATTGTCGGGTCCGGGAACATCGCCTCCACGTGGGCGGAAGTGGTGCGGAAGGAACCGAGGGCGCTTCTCGCGGGCATCGTGTCCCGGTCCGGTTCCAGGCCCGTCTCGATGAGGGAGGAACCGGGCATCCCCGTGTGGAAGGACCTGGCCGCGGCGGGGAACGGGTTCGACGCGGCCGTCATCGCCACGCCGAATGGGCTGCACCATGCCGCAATTGTCGAAGCCGCGCGGCTGGGCCGGCACGCGCTCTGCGAGAAACCGCTGGACATCAGCCTCGAAGGGGCCGACAAGGCGATCACCGCGTGCCGTGAGGCTCGCGTGACGCTCGGCGTCTGCTTCCAGCGCCGCATGAGCCCCGACAACGCCGCGGTCAAAAGGCTTCTCGATGCGCGGAAGCTCGGACGCGTGTTCGCCGCGGACCTCGCGGTGAAGTTCTTCCGCGAGCAGTCCTACTACGACAGCGCGCCCTATCGCGGTGGATGGGAGATCGACGGCGGCGGCCCCTTCATGCAGCAGGCGTCCCACCAGGTCGACCTGTACCGCTGGTTCTTCGGCATGCCGAGATCGGTGAAGAGCACAACGGCGACCCTTGCCCATCGTATGGAGGCGGAGGATCACGGGGCCGCGATCCTGGTCCATGAGGGCGGGATGATCGGAACGATTGTCGCTTCGACGGTGGCGAAACCCGGCTTCCCTGCCCGTCTCGAGATCCATGCCGAGGCGGGATCCCTCGTCCTGGAGAACGACCTCATCACCAGATGGGCTGTCGACGACATCCCGAACCCTTCCCAGCCTCCCGCCGCTGCGATCCATGCCGGGGCCGGAGCTTCCGGCGCAAGGGTATCAGACACATCGGGGCATGAAGCCATCCTCCGGGACTTCATCCGGGCAATCGCGGAAAACCGGCCGCCTGCCGTGACCGGGGTGGACGCGCGGCTCAGCACGGAGCTGATCCTCACGATCTACGAGGCCGCGCGCGCATGACTCCCCGCAGCAGGCTGGGGATTCAGCTCACGCTGTCGGATGGTTATGAAACGGACCCGGAGCTCTCGGCGCTGCTCGCGGAGGTTGCCGCGTGCGGGCTCAGCGAGCTGGAGCTCAACATCGCCGATCCCGCGAGAGTGGACCCCGCGAGGCTTCAGGCGTTCCTCTCACGCTTCGGCTTGTCGCTCACTCGCCTCGCAACAGGTCTGGCGGCCCGCGTCCACGGCTTTTCGCTGTCCTCGGAGGATAGTGGGATTCGGCGGCGCTCCATCGACGCCTGCGGGGACATGATCCGGTATGCAGCGGCTTTCCAGCGATGACAACAGGATGCTCGCCGGCCTCGGAGGACTCGACTTCGCACCGATCGTCGACGCCTTGTTCGACGCTGGATACAACGGCAGCCTGGTGCGGGAGGGTCGATTGAGTGCGGATCCCCGCGGCGACATCGGCCGCACCACCGCGTATCTTCGCGAGAAGCTCGGATTCTAATTGACAACGCACCGGGGCGCCGCTACTATGGAACGCAGAATGAAACATCGAGGTGTGCCGTTGACCCGGAGCGCCCGCTGCTCGCACATATCCTTCACTCCAGTGCCCGCGCACGATCCCTGTCAGGGTTCCCCAGATTCCCGATGAAGGAGGCCGAAATGAAAAAGGCTCTGGTCGTGTTCCTGCTTCTCCTGCTCGTGCCTGCTCTGCTCGTGACGGCGGCCGACAAGAAGAAGCTGACCTTCTGGTACCCCGCGGGGGAGATCACGGCAACGTCGATGCCGTTCCGCGAGGGCTCCGACCCGTGGGCGAAGTTCGAGGCCGACAACAACGCCCAGGTGGACGTCGTGGCCATCGACTACGACACAATGCAGCAGAAGCTGTTCACCGCGCTTGCCGGCGGCAAGGCTCCTGACATCGGCATGATCGACTTCTCCTGGATGGGCGGTTTCATCAAGGACGCGGCGTTGGTCGCCATCCCGGACGCCGACGCGAAGGCATGGATGTCCTCAGTGTCGCCCGAGACGGTGGCGATCTCCGACTGGGGCGCCGGAAAGATGTACGGATTCTCCACGTGGGGCGTGGATGCATACGCGCTCACCTGGAACAAGCAGATGTTCCGGGATGCCGGCCTCGACCCCAACCAGGCGCCGAAGTACTGGGCCGATTTCCGCACGGCGTCGAAGAAAACGGCGGTCGCCGACTCCTCGGGCAAGCTGACAAGGGTCGGCTATGCGATGCGGCACACGGGCCAGCCTCACGGGATCGTCGACAAGTGGCATTGGCTCCTCGTGGGAGCCGGTATGCAGCTGAACTCCGACCAGTTCACCCTCAAGGGCGGAACCGCGCGGATCAACCTGCCGGATGTACGTGATGGCCTGCAAATGGCGCATGACATGATCTGGGTGGACAAGTCCAGCAGCCTGGACTTCCCCGATCCCCGCCAGGCCCTGCTCTCCAACCTCGCCTCGATGCAGATCAGTGAGCTGGTGAGCATCCAGGTGCGCGCGCCCAAGGAGGCGCCGGACCTCGACTGGGGCTTCGCTCCTCCCCCTGCCATGAGGCCCGGAACGCTGCCGAAGGTTCAAGTTGCCGCGTGGAACTACTCCGTGTTCAGCCAGTCCAAGGAGAAAGCGCTGGCCCTGAAGGCGGTGGCCTGGTTCAATAACAAGGAAAACGATTACAACCAGGCCAAGAAGTATGACTCCACCCCGCGCTACAAGGACAACTGGACGCGCGAGCCCTTTGCTTCGGCCCCCAACACCAAGGCCTTTATCGACCTGCTGAAGTACAGCACGACCTACCCGAGGTCCCTGGCACTGAACGGCATCCTGGACGCGGTGGGATCGGCGGTGCCGAAGATCCTCCACAACGAGGCGACGGTCGTCGACGCCCTGGCACAGGCCGAGCAGCAGGCGAACGACGCCATCAAGGCCCTTCAGTAGAATTCGCTTCCCACGGCCTGCCCCCGCGGGGGCAGGCCCATTTTCCAGAGGAGAACCGCCGGCATGCCGGGCATCCTGGGCACCATCCGCAAGAACCGGTGGCACTACGCGTATCTGTTCATCCTCCCGATCCTCGTGGTTTTCGGACTGTTCCGCATCTACCCGTCCCTTCAGACACTCGTGTACAGCTTCTTCGACATCAACCTGGTCGCACGGAGCCTGAAGCCGGTGGGCGTGAGAAACTTTCTTCTTCTCGTCCACGACGCCACGTTCCTGAAGGCGATCAGCAACACGCTCATCTTTGCGCTGTACATCGTGCTGATCTCCACCGCGATCGGCCTGGTGCTCGCCTCCATGTTCACGAGCGGGATGCGCGGCACGGCGCTCTTCAAGGCCGTGTACTTTGCGCCGTTCATCACCAGCACGGTCGCCGCGGCGGTTGTCTGGACCTTCCTCTACAACCCCCGCTTCGGACTGTTCAACAGCATTCTGCAGATCTTCGGCCTGCCGACGAAGGGGTGGATCTCTTCCAGCAAGGACGCCCTCACGAGCATCATCATCTTCAGCATCTGGAAGACCGTCGGGTACAACATGGTGATCTTCATCGCGGGCCTGCAGAACATCCCCGACAGCTTCCACGAGGCGGCCATCATCGACGGGGCCGGCGGCATCCGCCGTTTCTTCACGATCTCCCTCCCCCTGGTTGCGCCGACCACGGTATTCGTGGTCATGTACAACACCATTCTCGCGCTGAAGGTCTTCGACCAGGTGTTCGTGCTGACGGCGGGCGGCCCAGCGGATGCGACGACGGTGGTCGTGCTGCAGATCTACAAGCAAGCCTTCGAGAATTACCGGTTTGGCTACGCGTCCTCCATGGCGTTCGTTCTCTTCGTCATCATCATCAGCGTCACGGTCGTGCAGTACCGCCTGAGCCGGCGCTGGGAGGTGAGCTACTGATGCGCCAGATCACTGCCGCGGCGGTCACGGGCAGGACGCTGGTGTACCTGTTGCTGATCGTCTTCGGCATCCTCATGGTGATGCCGTTCTACTGGATGGTGGTCAGCTCACTGCACACGCCGAGGAACCTCGTTGCCTATCCTCCGAAATGGTGGCCGAGGCCCGCCGTGCTCACCCATTACGCCAACGCGGTAGCCAAGGCGCCCTTCCTCCTGTATTACCGCAACAGCCTGATCGTGGCGGTCATCTCCGTCGGCCTGTCGCTCCTGCTCGGGCTTTTCGCGGGGTACGCCTTTGCCATCTATTCGTTTCCCCTGAAGGGCTTCTTCTTCTTCCTGATACTCGCCACCCTGATGGTCCCGATCCAGGTGACCTCGGTGTCGCTGTACGTGCTCATGGCAAAGATGAACTGGATCGACACCTTCCCCGGCATCCTCGCGCCGGACCTGGCCAGCGCCTTCGGCATGTTCCTCATCAGCCAGGGCATCAAGGGCATGCCCATTGACCTGATCCACGCCGCGCGCATCGACGGGGCCGGCGAGATCCGGATCGTCCTGACGATCATCGGGCCCCTCGTGAAGAGCGTGATCGCCACGGCGGGTCTCATCCTTTTCATCGAGTCGTGGAACGACTTCCTGTGGCCTGTGATCATCATCAATTCGGAGTGGCTGCGCACGATCCCCGTGGGCGTGGCCTTCTTCAAGGACCCGTACGACATCAACTTCGGCCCGCTGATGGCCGCCGCCTCGATTGCCACGGTGCCGATGATCGCCGCCTACCTCTTCGTGCAGAAGTACATCATCAAGGGGATCGCCTCGACGGGGCTGAAGTTCTAGCGTCCGTCAGAACTGGATGGCAGTCGCTTTCTCCCGCGCCACTTCCTGGTCCAGGACGTAGAGCACGAGATCGCTGCCCTCGGGCACGATGTAGGGGATGGCGAGCGGCCCGCCGGGGTGTTTCATGGAGAAGATCTCCTTGGGCATCGCATCAGAGACGATGGCGAGCCGGATGTTCACCGCGATGGCCTGGGGAGGGAGGGCGAACTTGAACAGGCCGAACACGTTGTCCTTGCCCACGTTCGCCGGCGCCGTCATCGTCAGCTGGATTACCTGGCCATATTCAGCCTGCGAGTCCTTGGGTGGGTTCTGGGAGATGACCTCTCCCGGGTCCGCTCCTTTTGACGAGGCCTTCACGGCGAATGCGAACGGGATGTTGTCGCGCGTGAGCTCCTGGATGGCTTCCCCGAAGCTCTTCCCCACGTAGTCGCCCACGGTGACCGTTGACACGGCGCCCTGTTCCTGGCTCACGACCAGCTCCAGTGAGGCCACTCCCGTGATCTTCGTGTCCGGGGCCGGGCTCTGCGCGAGCACCCTTCCCGACGGCACGCCGGGCTTGTACTGGTAGATGATCGGGGTCTTGATGATGATGTTCGGGCTGTGTGATGCAAACAGTGTCTGCAGGTGGACCTTCACGTCATCCAGGCTCATGCCGACGTAGTTCTCCACCTTGTCGATGATCGGGCCCTTGCTCACCCGGAGAATGACGCGCTTGCCGGCCTTCACCAGCGTACCTGGCGCGGGACGCTGCGAGAGGACGGTGCCCTTTTCAGCATCCGAGGAGTACTGGACGTGCACGTCGGCGTACAGCTCCTTGCCCTGCAGGTCCTGGAGAGCGTCCAGGACATCCTTGCCCTGGAGGTTGGGAACCAGTGTCTCCGGCTGGCCTCTCACGGCGATGCCGAAGGTGATGCCGCCAATGACCAGCATGAGGCCGATGATCCCGACGAACAGGAACACGTAGAGCTTCATGCTCCGCAGCTCGGGCGCGTCCTCATCGTGCGGCAGGATCCTCCTGATGAGATCGCGAGTCCACTCGAACGCGGCTTCCAGCCAGCCCTGCAACTTCCAGAAGAAGTCTCTCATATCTCCCCTGCTCATGCCCCCAGGCGGGTTCCGACGATCGCGGGATGTCCATTCAGGAAGGACCGCCAGTCCAGCGGCTTCTTGAACTGGAGCTGGAGTCGTTCGAGGGCAAGGACGCCACGGCCGGTCCGGACGAGCAGCCCGTGGTCCCTGTCCGTGGCGAGCACGTCTCCCGGCACCCGTCCTCCGCGAAAATATTCTGCGGCGAGGGTATCCGGATACACGTGGGATTTCAAGAGCAGGAGGGTTTCTCCGTCGAGGCTGGTCGATACCCTTGGCCAGGGATCGAAGGCGCGCACTTTTCTTTCTATTACCTCGGCACTTTCCTCCCACCGCGCGACGCCGTGCTCCTTCTGGATCGTGCGGCAGTAGGTCGCCGCAGCCTCCTCCTGGGGACGCAAGGCCGGTTGTCTCCCGGCCGCCAGGTCGGCGAGCACGCCCCCCAGCAGCTCCGCTCCGCGGACGGCAAGAACCTCCGAGAGAGTGACCGTGGTCTCATCGCCCTTCAAGCGGAAGCGTTCCTGCGCGAGGATGTCACCCGTGTCGAACTTCCGGGCTACCTTCTGGATGGTGACGCCCGTTTCGCTGTCTCCCGCGAGGATGGCCGCCGTGATCGGTGAAGGCCCCCGGTATTTCGGCAGGAGGGAAGGATGCACATTGATCCCGCCCTGCGGGAAGAGGGCGAGGAGAGATTGGCGGAAGATCTTTCCGTAGGCAGCCACGACCAGGATATCTGGCGTCAGTGACTTTACCTCGTCCAGGAACGCCTCGTCGAGCTTTACCGGCTGCAGGACATCGAGGTTGAGCTTCGCCGCCGCCTCTTTTACGGGGGAGCACACCCGCGCACGGCCCCGGCCGGACGGCTGGTCCGGGCTCGTGAGCACGGCGACGACCTCATGAGCATGGGCTGCCTTCATGAGCGACGGGACCGCCAGCGCCGGCGTGCCCGCGAAGAGGATGCGCATCAGGCCTCTACTTTTGCCTCGTACTCGACAAGGAGGCGCTGCCTTTTTTTCTGATCGATCCTGTCAAGGAAAACGATGCCGTTGAGATGGTCGAACTCGTGCTGGATGACGCGCGCGAGGTACCCGTCTACGGTGAGCGTGAAGGGCCGCGCCTTCAAGTTCCACGCCTGCACGCGCACGGATGAAGAGCGGATGACGTCGGTGAAGATGCCGGGGATGCTGAGGCATCCCTCCTCGAAGGGCTCCATCTCGATTGAAGTCTCCAGAATGTCGGGGTTGATGAAGAGCCGGGGGGAGTCATTGGGGACGCGGGTAATGAAGAGACGGAAAAGCTTGCCGACCTGCACGCCGGCCAGGCCCACTCCCTTGCCCCTGTCCATTACGTCGAACATCTCGGACACGAGGGTCTGGATGTCGCCGTTGATGTCGGGGACGACGACGGAGTGCTTCTTCAGCTGCTGATCCGGCCACTTGATGATATCCAGCATTTCCTTTTCCTGTCTGCACATAATAGTAGCGAAATCGTGATGGCGCGCCAAGTCGGGGCTCCTTCGGAGCCAACATAGGGCGACTTCGGCGCAAATCCGGTGCCGCCTTCGGCGCCAAAGCGGTGGGGCCTTACAACAGCGCCTGGGGGTCGACGTCCACCTCGATGTAGACCCCTGCCGGCGGTCTATGCTCTTCCAGCACGGCGCTCACGCGCGCGTGCGCCTCCGAGAACCTCGTGGTGCGGACGATGCAGTGGTAGCGGTAGTTGCCGGAAATCCTGGCCAGGGGCGCCTCCACCGGCCCCAGCACCTCTCCGGCACCCGCAAGCCGATCGCTCACCGCGCGCGTGAGCGCGGCGCAGGCCTCCATCACCTTCTGCCTGTTCCTCCCGCGGACGACGAGCCGGACGAGCCTGCTGAAGGGCGGAAAGCCGAGCTGGCGGCGCACGTCCAGCTCCCCCGAATAGAACTCCTCCAGCCTGCCCTCCCGGGCCATCATGATCGCCGCGGCACCGGGCCGCCAGGTCTGGATGAGCACCCGCCCGTCCGGGATGGACCTCCCTGCCCTGCCCGATACCTGGACGATCAGGCTGAACGTTCTCTCCGCTGCGCTGAAATCCGGAAGCTGAAATCCCGTATCGGCATTCACGATTCCCACGAGCTTCACGCCGGGAAAGTTCAAGCCCTTGGCCACCATCTGTGTGCCGACCAGGACGTGGATGCGTCCCTCGCGGAAATCCGCGAGCGCCTGGCGCAGGACCTTCTTCTTCTT
>JBEKXR010000047.1:0-13244 GCA_049511935.1 Spirochaetia bacterium
TCATTGCGTCCGCGGTCCTGATTTGTGCCACGGTCATCTTGTTGACGAAGATCGACTCGCCGGCCCAGCTCGCGGCCTCCTCGGTTCCTATCTTCTCCGCGACGTCGGCATACATCAGGCTGTTGCGGATCGTCCCTTCCGAGATCCCGATCTCCTCGGCCAGGTTGCGTTGGGAGGTCTTCTTTCGCATCGCGAGCATCTGCTTGAACATCCTGCCCTCGCGGACCCGATCATGCTTGCCGTGCTGGTTGCGCTTGTACGTTTGACGCATGGCCTCGAAGTCGTCGGCGGTGATGACCTCGCACTCCAGCTCCTCGAGGATCCCCACGGCTGCCTGCCAGGTCTGCTCACCGTCCACGATCTCGTACCCGTCACCGTTCACGCGCACCACGACCGGCTTGGGCACGCGCCCGAGGTGCTGGATCTCTTTCTTCAGCTCCTCCTGCTCTTCCTCGGTCATCACGTTCGGGTTCCATCCGTTCGGCGCCAGGGAAGCCCTGGGAAGTCGTACCGTCTTAATCTGTGTGTCGGTCACGCTCTCGCGCTCCTGCCGCTCGCGCGGCGCCAGTGGTCACGCCCTCTTGACTCATGCGGAATCTCCGGTCTTCCGGGTTAAAGCCTCCCCCTCAGAGCTTCTTGTCTTATATTCATTGAGCGCACCGGTTCTCGATAACCGGTGCCCCGTCGGGTTCTCATATTTGAGAACCGGTGGGCTGCAGTAGATCAAAATGGCACCTCCTCCCCGTCGATGCGCGTGTCGGCGCGCGCGGCCTCGATCTCGCCGGTCGTTTTGAAGCGTTCCCGGTCTGCCGCGTCGCGACAGAGGGCCCTCGTTTCGTAGATCCAGTACATCGTCGTTGACCTGAAGTGCCCATGATCGACCCGCTCCACGATCGGGTTGCTGCGGACATACCCTGCTTTGAGAAGTTCCCCCAGGTACCGGTAGATGGTCGCCAATCCGAGCCCGCACTCCTTGGACAGCTCCTCGGGCCGGACGCGCCAATCGTCCGGCTTCGCCAGCAGGAACGCCAGGAAGCCCCGCGCGGTGAAGGATATCTTCCGGTCCCGGAGGGTCTCCTTGGCGATGAGCAGATATGGGGCGTCGCGATCGTGTTTGACGCGGATGATGGACCGCACAGGTCACCCAGGTGGATGCTCCGCTCGTGGCGATGCCCTATGCAGTCTTGGCTTTCTGCTTTTCGCCCGAAACGCGGTGCGCCTCAAGCCAGGATTTCAGATCTTCCTCGCTGAACAGGACCCGTTTGCCCACCTTGAAGAACGGGATCGTTTTCGCGGAGGTTTGCTTGTAAATCTCGCTTGTCGAGATTCCAAGGAATGCCGCCGCTTGCTGAATCGATAACGCCATAGGCCACCTACCCTCCTGCCTTTCTTCTGTGTCTTACTCACATAATCAATTATGTATCACTCTTTGCGCGGGAGGTCAAGTGCTATTGCGTGAAAACATAGGAAGGGCTATCGGGCCTTTTTCTTCGCTTTCACGGAATCGGTGAGACGCTTCCTGGTGTCCTTGAAGTCGATCACCGCTGCGCTGGAGTACGTGTTCGTCGTCATCGTCGCGGTCTTGTGCCGGGCCAGCCGTTGCATCAGCCAGTCGGGAATGTTCCCGAGCCTTCCCATGCTCACGAAGGTATGCCGCAGCCCGTGATACGAGAGGCGCCGTGCCTTGCGCTTCTCGGCGTCAATGCCTATTGCGTCCAGCACCCGCCGGAAGGCTCCCCGCAGCCCCGTGGTCCCTATGGGCTCCCCACCGATCCCCAGGACATAGCCTTTCCTGTCTTTCGTCTTTGCCTGCAGCGCCTTCAGCTCCGCAGCCAGCGGGTCAGACAACGGGAGTTCGCCGGTACTTCCCCACTTTGGAGCTCGCGGTGCCTTCTCATCGGCAGGAATGCTCCTCGCTACCTTCAGCGTGCCGGTGTCGAAGTTTATGTCCTCCCAACGCAAACCTCGCACCTCACCGAGCCGCAGCCCGGCCAGAGCCCCGAGCAGGACCACGGTCCTGTCATGCACGCTGGTCCCCTTCGGCTTTGCAATGACGGCCCGTACCTCTTTGATTGTCAGCAGGCCGCGCTCGATGTGCTTCTCTTCAGCCTTCACGATGCCAGGCAGAGGATCCGGCTCCCGCCTTCCCTTCGCCCGCCTGCGGACAGCCGTGCGGACGGCCTGGAGCGCTATGTTTGCCGACCGCGCACCGGTGCCGCGCTCGGCCATCCATGATTGCCACTCCTCCAGGTGTACGGGGAGAAGATCCCCGACGCGCAACTTCTTGAAAGGCTGGTACGGCGCCACGTGAATGCGCACCGCAGCGCGCGAAAGCGCCAGGTATCGCGGGGAGAGCGCCTTGCCGCGGATCTCCTTCAACTTGGCGTATGCTCCGCTGTCGCTCCAGAAGTCGTTGAGAAACTTCACAAGCAGCGGATTCTCACGGGTGGGCAACTCTTCCTTTTGCCGTTTCTCGGCCTCATCGTGGGCTGCCTGCTTGTCCGTTGCCTCGAGCGTGAGCGTGTTGACGTATCGGCGCACATCCTCATTCCAGAACCGCGCCATCCACTTGCCGTTGCGCTGATACAGCTGAAAGGCTTCTCTCATGGTTCCCTCCCTCAGTGCGACAATGAGTGCGACACGATGGAAGAAAACCTCGCCACGCTTTGTAATTCCTTACAGGATAATGAGCCGCGCCGGAGTCGAACCGGCGACCCACAGCTTAAAAGGCTGTTGCTCTACCAGCTGAGCTAGCGGCCCGGGTGCGGGGGAAATCTAATCGCTTGAACCTGCTTTGTCAATTCGATGAGGCTCGCGGAGTGCGGTCTTTTCGCACGGGCCGCATCAATAGCGGAACAGCGTGCTCACGATGAGATCGTACGACGGTCTGAGCCCGGGCTCCGTGGACAGCTCCCTGCCGTTGAACGCTCTACCAGCGGATCGCCGCGTCGAAGCTCATGCCGGACAGGGGCTCGTCCCCGATATGCGCGCCAAGCTCGCGGGTGAACAGTGCGAAGTTCAGATCGAAGACCAGAAACTTCAACCCGCCTCCCAGGGTGAGATAGCCCTGATTGATCCCCGTGCGGAGTGCGAAGACGGAGACGAACCGCGTCTCGACGCCCAGGTGAAGAAGCGTCCACAGAGAAGCCGTGCCGGAAAGTGCGCCGACGATATTGCGCATGTCGAAGCTGATCGATGGATCGATGATGTTGTTGAAGGTGCCAAAATCGGGATGGAACGACACGCCCACCCCGATATCCATCGGGATGACGTACTGGTCGGCGCTGACGAAGGTCCCGCTGCTCGGAAGCTGCAGCGAGGAGGTCAGGGAGCTCTGCAGGACGCTGAAGGGCGTGGTGTTGTACCTGAACTGCGTTCCGGCGAGGTCCCGGATGGAAAGGCCTACGTTGAACCAGCCCAGCTCCGCGATGGCGCCGACGTCCAGGCCAATGCCGACCCCGTACAGCGCCGGAGCCGCGCCCAGCTGGGCCAGGACATCCCCACCGGTGGCCAAAGCATTGAGCATTCCAACGGCTACCGGATTGGTCAGAAGCGCATGGACGCGAATCATCGGGCGCACGTCGCCGCCGACGTGGACCTTGAAGCCCGCCACCTCGAAGGGAACCGAAAGCCCGCCGATGAAACCGATCGTTCCCGTGAGGTCGCCGGTCACGCCGAGGAGACTTGGGCCGCTCAGGACCGAATCGAGTATGAGCGAGGCACCCAGCCCCAGTCCGCCGCCCACGTATCCGATGCCCCATGAGGCGCCTGCCCCGATTCCGCCGCGGGTGATCTGGTTGTTGAGAAAGGTGAAGATGGACGCGGGTGAGCTGGTGCCGTTCGCGAACTGTCCGACGAGCCCCATGAACTCGTCCGGCCGGGAATACACCCAGGAGCTTGTGGAGCTCAGCGTGAAGCTGCTCGGGTCACGGCTGAAACCAGCAGGGTTGTCGAACAGCGAATCGTACCCGCGGGCGTCAGCAATGGCGGATCCTCCGCGCCCGAGGACTTCCGGGCTCATGGGGACAAAGGGGATCTCGTTGTACGTGTTGGCGAATGCCATGCCGGCACCCAGAGAGAGCAGCAGCACGGCGATGAAATTTCTCATGATGCGGCGCCTCGTTTTTCCGTTTCGACTATCATGCGGGGTACGGAGCGCCTGCCGCGTCGAAGATGTTCTTGAGCCAAGGGACCGCTGAGAGCGGGTTCAACGGATCTGCCGGGATCGTGTTCAGATTTGCGATGTTGTTGGCCTGGTTGTTCACCAGGGCGAACATCTCGGCAATCTCGGTGCCAGCATCCACCAGGTGGACGCGGTCAAAGACCTTCTGCATCAGGTAGGCCACTGCCGCCTTCTGCGCAACGTCCCCCATGTTCATCCCAGGAACAGGCAGTGGTGTGCTGTTCCCGAGGTTTGTATAGACAGAGTTTGCCACCAGTAATTCGTTCATCATGTCGTCGAACTTCGCGAAGTCCGCCGCGACGTCGGCGGGCACGATCGACGAAAGAATTGACTGGAGATTCCCAGGGGCCTGGGTCATGATGGTCGCCACGACATTGTTCACCAGGATATCGCCAGAAGTGCTCTTCAGCGCAAGGTCAGAGTAGAGAATGGCGGCCGTCTGCTGGTCAGGGGTCGTCAGGGGCCCCGTCTTCACGTTGTACGACGCGTCCAGGTTCGACAGGATGATGTTGACAGTCGTCAAGTCGCCTTTCAGCGCATTCACGATAGCCTTTGATGCGAGATCGCTCTGGAGATTCGCCAACCCCCCCGGCCCCTGGTACCTGCTCGGATTGGGCACGGAGGCCTTGTCCAGGGACGAGAACGCATTGAAACTGAAAAATGCCGAGCAGCCCGAGAGAGCGAGCAGCACGGCGATGAACGGCAGAAACGCTTTCGTCCTCGCCATGGGCAACCTCCGCCAATGGAACACCGCGCGCATGACGTCCTGTTCCCTGTGATCGCCTTTCATTATAGCTCAATCCGCGGTCGAAAACCAGAGTTCAGTCGATGAAGCCCAGGAACCGCGCGGAGCAGGTCCGGCCCGCATCGATGATTTCTGCGCGCGCAACACGGCCGGGCGTCGCCGAATCTCGCGGCGCTCCATCGACGAATACCTTCAGATAATTGCCGGTAACCCCGTGGGCACGCGCCCCGGGTCTACCTTCCAGGAGCACATCGACTTCCCGGCCCACCCAGCGCCGCGCATACGAAGCGGACAGCTTCCCCGCCAGCGCGGTCAGATCCCCCGCTCTTTCGCGCCGCACGCGTTCGGGCACCACCTGTTTCATCGAGGCGGCGTCAGTGCCGGGCCTCGGGGAGAACGGGAACACATGGAGAGCAGCGAATTCCAGCCGCTGGACCAACTCACGGGTCCGCTGGAAATCCTCCTCCGTCTCTCCAGGAAATCCGACCATGAAGTCCGCGGCAACGAAAGGATCGTCCCGGGCTTCCCTCAGTAGACGGACGCTGTCGATGACCCTGCCTGACACAGAGCGACGGCGCATCCGGGCCAGGACGCTGTCCGAGCCTGACTGGACGGGGATGTGGAAATGAGCACAGATCCGGGGCTCCGCCAGCACCTCCACGAGCTCCGAGGTGATCGACTCCGGCTCGATCGAGGTGAGACGAATGCGCGCGCGCGTGGTGGAGCGCAGGAGCTCGCGGAGGAGGCCCGGCAGGGCTGTCCCGCTGGCCCGCCAGGCGGAAATGTTGACACCGGTGAGGACGATCTCCCGCCTGCCCTGTGATTCTAGCGCGGCGGCGCGACTCAGCACTTCCTCCAGACCCAGGCTCACGGACCGGCCCCGGGCCAGCGGGACCCTGCAGTACGCACAGCGGCAGTCGCAGCCGTCCTGGATCTTCAGAAACGCGCGCGTATGGAAAGCGGGGACGGTGACGATCAGCGCAAATGGGTCCGACGGCTGGTCTGCCTTGAGAGAGCCAAGCAGCCGGGCGTATGGCACCTCTCCCGTGTCCAGGGTCTCCGCAAGGGTCTGCGGGATCTCCAGGAGCCTCGACTTTTCGGACTGCGGAACCACGACGATATTGGCGGCCAGGGCGGCGAGGGCTTCGGGCTCTGTCTGCGCCGAGCACCCGGTGACGAGCAGGGGAGCATTGGGATGCTCTCGGGCAATCCCGCGAATCAGTGACCGTGCCTTGTGGTCAGCCCGTGACGTGACAGTGCAGGTATTGATCACATAGGCGTCGGCCTCCTGGTCGGCCCGGACAACGACGAACCCGTGGGCCAGGAAGGACGATGCCAGGGCCTCAGTTTCGAACTGGTTCAGCTTGCACCCGAAGGTGTGAAATGCCACCCGGCGCTCACGGCGCGCCGCGACGCCCATGCGTCAGCCCTTCAGCTTCTTGTCGACGCTGTCCTTGCCGCGCTGGGCATCACCCAGGCTGGGATCCAGCTTCAGGGCGCGCCCATAGGCATCGGACGCCTCTTTTAGTGCGTTGGCGAGCTCCCGGGCGTAGCCGAGCCGTGCCCACCACACCGCGTTGTTCTGCTCGTAGTACACCGCGGTGGAGATGGCGATGTCGGCGTTCTGGAACTCCTTGAGGCGGATGTAGCATTCGCCCATCAGCCAGTACACGCGCCCGATCCGGTCCCCACCCGGGCGGAGCGCCACATACTCCTGCAGGTTCTTCAGGGCATCGTCGATCTTGCCGAGGAACACGTCGGCTTCCCCGAGGATCTGGATGACCCGGGGATCGTTCGGGTTGATCGCCACCGCCTTCTGCCCGGCCGTCAGAGCATCCGGGTACTGCTGGAGCCGAAGGTAGCTCCAACCCATGACGACATAGGAGTCGATGTTGTTGGGCGATACGGCCAGCTCCTGCTGTGTGACCTTGATCGCGTCAGCGAACTTGTTGGCGCGATACAGCTCGAGCGCGTCCGGCTTGTCCTGGGCGAAAAGCTGCGCCGTGGCGATGGCGGCGAGAAAGAGCGCCGCAGCGACGAGCCGGGGCCTCACCTCTGCTGGCCTCCCGACCCTGTCGAAGGAGCGCCCGGCCGTTGCTGGTTATGCTGCTGGTTATGCTGCTGATTGTGCTGCGGGTTCTGCTGATTCTGCTGCGCCTGCGGCGCGCCCTGCTGCTGCGGTGCGGCATGCGGGACAGCAGACTGGGGAGCAGGCTGGGGTGCGGCCTGAGGGACAGGCTTCGGCGCGGGCTGAGGGGCGGCGGCCGGCTGCGGATCCGGCTTTCGCGTGACGCCTGCCATGTTGCAGTAGCCGTTGAACTTGCAGCCGCTTTCCACGACGAAATCAGGCGTGCTGATGTCCCCTTCCACCTGCGCGGTGGAGAAGAGCTCGACCCGGGAGTGGCCGATGATGTCCCCCTTGTGCGTGCCCTTGGAGGAGACGACGGCCGCCTCGGTGGTGGCCTCCACCAGGGCCTTCTCACCGATGTACAGGGAGCTGGTGGACTTGATCTCTCCCTTGAACTTGCCCTTGATCATGAGGGGCTTCTTGAAGGTCAGGAAACCTTCGAAATCGATGTCCTCCGCGAGGATCGTGTCGATTTCGTGCTCGTCGATGTCCTTGATTCGTATTTCCGCCATGCAATCCAGCCTATCTGCGCCCGCCGGGCATGTCAACCGTCGATCGCCGCCATGACGGCCTGCAGGGACTTTTCCAGCCGCACGCGCATCTCCCGCGTGTGCGGGTTGTACCGCTGGAGGTCCAGGAAGAGCTGAAGGGGATCGTTGCAGGTCTGTTCCACGATCTCCAGCAGCTTGTTGTACCCCACCGTACCGATCGGGGAGCGGCGCACGCCGAGGTCCGAGAGCACCCTCCCGATGTAGTGGGCAACGCCCTGCGTGAAAGCGGCCTCCCGGTCGTGCTCGTCGGGGGTCATGACGGACACCGAGAGCCCCAGGGAGGAAAAGAACGCGCGCCATTTCTCCAACTCACGGGAGACGATCCTCACCGGACACAAGATCATCGGGAGGCCGGATGCGCCGCCGCGGGCGGAATCCGGACCGAACATGGGGTGCGTGCCGAGGATCGACGCGGTGGCAGGCAGCAGGCGCTCCATGAGGCTCACGGGATGAGTCTTCACCGAGCAGGTGTCCATCACGAGGACCTCCCGGGCAAGCCGCGCGCGGCTCTTCTGCAGCACCTCCTCCATGGCGGAGATGGCAACGCACAGAACTATCACGGGCTGTGCGAGGACCTCGTCCTCCCCCACCCTCCTGACGCCCGGGGGTGTCGATCGGTCGGGGGAGCGGGAATACGCGCAGACGGGAATGGACCGCGCCAGCATCTCCGCCCAGAACGAGCCGAACCTTCCCAGGCCGTACACGCCAACAGTCATAAGCAGCTGTTCTCCTGCGCGATTATTGCAGTTTCCTGGGAAAAAGCTATACTTGCGCGCGTCAATCCCGTGTCATTCTCAAAATGCGCCGAGTACGTCGCAGTGAAAGGAGCCTGGCAATGAATTTCATAGAAGAGATGCGCGCAAAGGCGAAGTCGAATCCCCGGAAGCTTGTCCTCCCCGAAGGGTACGAATCCCGGACGCTGAAGGCAGGGCGGATCATCCTGGACGAGAAGCTCGCGAGCGAGGTCACCCTCCTCGGACAAAGATCCCAGATCGAGGCGGAAGCGAAGAAGCAGGGTGTGAGCCTGTCGGGCCTCAACGTAGAAGAACCTGCCTCCTCCCCGCTGAAGAGAGAATACCTCGACGACTATTTTGAGCTTCGCAAGAGCAAGGGGATCTCCCGCGAGGATGCGCAGAAGGTTTTTATGGGCGACACCCAACACTGGGGCGCGATGATGATGCGCAAGGGCCGGGCCGACGCCATGGTATCGGGCGCCGACAGCGAGACGGCAAAGGTCCTCCGCGCGGCTCTCACGATCGTGAAGACCGCCCCCGGCATCACCACGGCATCCTCCTGCTTCGTCATGTACCTCCCGGGCACGAAGTGGGGAGTCGAGGGTCACATGATCTTTGCCGACTGCGCGGTCGTCCCCGACCCGACACCGGAGCAGCTTGCCGACATCGCCCTTTCCTCCGCCGAGTCCTGCCGCACCTTCCTCAGGTCCGAGCCGCTGGTGGCCCTGCTCTCCTTCTCCACGAAGGGAAGCGCGAGCCACGCCCTGGTGGACAAGGTGGTGAGCGCGCTGAAGCTCGTGAAGGAGAGGAACCCGAGGCTCGTCGTGGACGGTGAGATGCAGGCGGACGCGGCCCTGGTGGCATCCGTTGCGGCGAAGAAGGCGCCGGGCTCCGTGGTGGCCGGCAAGGCGAACACGCTGATCTTCCCGGACCTCCAGAGCGGCAACATCGGGTACAAGCTCGTGCAGAGGTTCGCCGGCGCCGAGGCCTACGGCCCCTTCCTCCAGGGCTTCACGAAGCCCGTGAGCGATCTCTCGCGCGGCTGCTCGGTGGACGACGTCGTGAACACCTCCGTGGTGACGCTGGTGCAGTCACTCGGGAAATAGTATTATCGCCGCACCATGAAAGTCGCGATTATCGGCTATGGGAGCATGGGGCGCGAGGTCGAAAAGGTTCTGCGTGATCGGGGACACGAGGTTTCGGCGCGCATCGACCCCGCCCTGCGGAATGCGGATGCTTCGGTGCTCACGGAGAAGATCGCCGGCGACTCCGACATGGCCATCGAATTCTCCCACGCGGACGCCGTGCTGGCCAATGCGCGCGCCTATGCCCGCGCCGGCCTCAGCGCCGTCGTGGGCACGACGGGATGGTTCGGAAAGCTCGACGAGCTGAGGAAGACATTGCTGGACGCAAAGATCGGCTACCTCTACGGGAGCAATTTCTCCATCGGCGCACACCTGTTCTTCGCCCTGGCCGCGGCGGCCACGGAGCTTGCCAACCCCTGCCCCGAGTACGACATCATGGGCTGGGAAGTGCACCACAAGCGCAAGAAGGACAGCCCCTCAGGGACCGCGCTGACACTTGCCCGAATCGTGACGGGAAGGAGCGTTCGAAAGACGAAGGTCGTCACGGAGAGGCTGGATCGGGCCCCCGAACCGGATGAGCTCCATTTCGCCTCCGTCCGCGGCGGCGAGGAGCCGGGCACCCACACGCTTCTCCTGGACTCCTCCTTCGACACGATCGAGCTGACTCACCGCGCGCGCAGCCGCGGGGGCTTCGCCCTTGGTGCCGTACGCGCCGCGGAGTGGCTCGCGGGAATACATCCGCCGGGGGCGGCGCGCAAGACGGGGCTTTTCGAGGTCAACGATTTCATCCACGACATCCTGCAGGGAGAGAGGGGCGCATGAAGCTCGAGGGAGTATACACGGCGCTGGTCACGCCGATGACCGCCGACGGCGCGCTGGACGAGAAGGCGCTGAGGAGGCTCGTGGACTTTCAGGTCGAGGGCGGCGTAAGCGGCCTGGTCCCCGTGGGGACCACCGGCGAAAGCCCGACCCTCGATGGCGATGAGTGCAGTCGCGTTATCCGGATCGTGGTGGAGCAGGCCCGGGGCAGGGTGCCCGTTATCGCGGGGGCCGGCTCGAACTCCACCTCCGAGGCCATCCACTACGCAAAGGACGCGAAAGAGGCCGGCGCGAATGCGACTCTCCAGGTCGCCCCGTACTACAACAAGCCGACCAACCAGGGATCCCTCGGCCATTTCCGCGCCATCGCGGACGCGGTGGACCTGCCCATGGTCGTGTACAACATCCCGGGCCGCACGGGAAAGAACATCGACAACCCGACGATGCTGGAGCTGGCCCGGCACAGGAACATCGTGGCCGTGAAGGAGGCAAGCGGCGACATCGGCCAGGTCATGGAGCTCATCGCAAAGAAGCCGGCGGATTTCACGGTGCTCTCGGGCGATGACAACCTGGTCTTCCCCATAATGGCGCTGGGCGGCATGGGCGTGATCTCCGTGGCGAGCAATCTCGTTCCCGAGCAGATGTCACGGTTCGTGGGCGCCGCGCTGAAAGGCGACTGGAATGCCGCGCGGAAGATGCATTACGACCTGCTTCCCCTCTTCAAGGCGATCTTCATAGAGACCAATCCGATCCCGATCAAGGCGGCGCTGGCAATGAAAGGGATGATCGCTGAGACCTACCGGCTGCCGATGTGCGCCATGGCCCCGAAGAACCGGGAGTCCCTCCAAGCCACGCTCAAGGAGATGAAGATCCTGTAAGCCGGCGCGCAAGCCGCACGAACACCTCGGGGGCAATCTGCTCGGCCCTGAGACTGAGGTCGATGCCTTCCTGCGCCAGCGCCTCCCGGACCGCTGCATCCTTCACGTTGTTGCGGATCGTCTTTCTCCGGGATGAGAACAGCCCGCGCGCCAGGCGAGAGAGCACCGTCAGCTCTTCACCCCTCGGCGCCCAGGGGGCCGGAATCATTTCCACGATAGAAGAGACAACGTCGGGTACGGGATAGAAGCTCCCCGGCTGAAGGTCTCCCCTGCCCCTCACGGTGAAGCAGGACTGGCAGAGGACCGAGAAGGATGAATAGCTTTTTTCTCCCGGCGGTGAGGCCATGCGGTCGGCAAGCTCCCTCTGGACCGTGAAGACCATGCGGGCCGGGCGCACCCCTGTCTCGATGATGTCGGCGATCATGAGTGATGCCGAGCTGTACGGCAGGTTGCCGAGGATGCGGTCCGGCGTCCCCTGCGCCTCCATGGTGCTCTTCCACGTGTCGAGGAAATCGCCCGGAACAAGCGTCACGGTCTCGAGCTCCCGCATTGCCTCTTCGAGGTACCGGCACAGGCCCCGATCCAGCTCGAACGCGAAGACCCGCGCCGCGGCGGCGGCCAGCATTCCCGTCATCGATCCGAGTCCCGGCCCGATCTCCCACACCGTCTCGCTGGACTTCGGCGCAAGGATCTCGATCAGCCGCTGCCGGGCGCCGCGGTTCACGAGGAAATTCTGTCCCCAGCGCTTCTTCAGTGCGAGCCCCCTCGCCTCCAGGAGGGCGCGGATGTCCGCGGGCGAATCCGGATTCATGTCGGGCCGCGCTTCAAGGGAAGAACCGTCGCCGCGAGGACCACGGCAAGACCGGCGCCCGCCGCCAGCCATGGCGCAAGCGAAGGCGTGAAGGTCAGGCCGGGCACCCGGGAGAGCGCGTCGGCGGATACGCGGATGATCTGGTAGAACGCCGCGAAGGCCCGGGCGCACAACTCATGAAGCACGGGCCAGGGAACCAGCGAGAGGGGAAGCCAGGCAAGGCCCGCCCAGAGGTAGCCGGTGGTCAGCGGAACCAGTACCAGGCTCGCCACGAGGCCGGACGGATAGTACGAGCCGAACCGGGCGATCACCAAGGGGAGCGTCGCTGCCTGGGCGCCCGCGGACATCGCGAATGCCAGCAGGAGGAACCGGGGGAGGTGAGATGCCAGCGGACGCTGCACGAGTGCACCGAGCACGAGGATCCCGGCGAGCGCGAGAAACGAGAGCTGGAAGGACAGGGTGAATGCCTGGAAGGGGTCGATCAGGAGCAGGACGATTCCCGAGAGGGCGAGCACGTTGATGGTTTCTCCATCCCGGTCCAGGAGCGCGGCGATCCCGCCGAGGACGATCATGACCGTCGCGCGCAGGAGCGATGGCATGAACCCTGCAAGGAACTGGTAGAACAGCATCAAACACCTGTTCTACGCACTTCTACGCTTTGGTATATATTGGGAAGAGACTTGCTCAATGCTTCTACTCCCTTCCTATGCTCTTGTATGGATTTCTACGCTTTAACGCTACACAACTGCTACACGAAAAGATAGTCCCTTTGATTGCAGAAGGTAACGATGCCAGCCTTCCCCTGGAATGTCTCCCAGACGCGCGTGGCGGGCCATGGCTGCGTTTTTCGAGATCTCCTCGCGTCCTTCTTTCCCGTCTCTCCCGCTGCATGAGCAACGTTCTCAGGGCCAATCAACTGGCGGACTATTGACTGGCGTTCCCTGGATTGTTTCCGTGCTGTCAGTCAGCGTGATGATGACGCGAAACCAATGGGAGTAATCTCCGGATGATTTGGTTGTGTATGTGCTGCCAGTTCCGAGCGTAGTCGCAGAATCAAATGACGACTGCGCGCATTTTTGCCATAGGTACGTGGCGCTACTACTGCCGTGTCCCGCTCACTAGACGCAGGATCGGTGCTATTGCGCCTTTTATCGGCTCGTTTTCAGCGCTTCGGTGCTCAGCAATCCAGAGAGAGCGCATCCGCAGGCGGTGGGGCAATCAGAAGGCAGAACGGCATCAGCTTGTCCTTGCCCTTCCCTAGCTACACGTCGGGGCTCATTTCTAGCTTGACCGGGATCCCCCCGGGTCGG
>JBEKXR010000048.1:0-13214 GCA_049511935.1 Spirochaetia bacterium
GGGAGGGTGTACAAGGAGATGTGGCTCATCGAAGGGGATGGCGCGCGGGGCCACCCGCACCTGGAGAAATCCCGCGAGCTGTACCTCGGGGCGTTCCGCCGCAGCCGCGGCTACTACGCGGGGATCAATGCAGCCAGCCTCAGCCTGATCATGGGAGACCGGGACCTCGCGGGGCGCGTTGCCCGTCTGGTGCTTCGTCTCTGCGCGGACCTTTTGAAGGATCCGAAGCAACGGAACTTCTGGATCATGGCCTCAGTGGCGGAAGCTTTCCTCCTCCTGGGACGGCAGGAACAGGCGGCAAAGTTCTATCGCATTGCGCGCGTCAGGAGCGGCCGCAACTACTCGAACCTGGCAAGCACCCGCAGGCAGCTCATCCTTCTGGAGCGCTACACGGAGGTGGATCCGCGGGTTCGCGAGACTATCCGCATCCCGCCGGTCATAGCGTTCTCGGGGCACATGATCGATTCCCCGCAGCAGGCTCACCCCCATTTCCCCGCAGCCGCGGCCGTGCCCGTGAAACGGCAGATTGCCGCCCTGCTGAAGACGCTCGATGCGCGCATCGGCTACGCTTCCGCCGCCTGCGGTTCGGATGTCCTGTTTCACGAGTGTCTCCAGGAGCGCGGGGGCGAAAGCAACGTCGTGCTTCCATTTGACCGGGACGAGTTCTTCCGGACCAGCGTAAGCTTTGCCGGTCCTGCCTGGGGCCAGCGGGCCACGGAAGTCATTGGCGGAAGCACCACCGTGGAACAGGCCACACGCGGCGGCTACGGCGGGGAGGATCTGCTTTTCTCCTATGCCAACCGACTCATCGTAGGCAAGGCGATCCTCCGCAGCCGCTTCCTGGAGACAGAGCCGCTCCTGGTCGCCGTCTGGGACGGGGCGCGCGGCGGAAAACCTGGCGGCACCTCCGAATGCGTAGAGCTGTGGGAACAGACGGGTTTCCCGTACATGGTCATCGATCCAGCCACAGCGGCTCTCGAGGAACGACCCGGCCGCGGACCCCTGGGCCACGCGAAGCCGGCAAGGACAGCCGCTTCCCCACGGCCGGTTTTTCGCGCGGGCCGGCCGAATGGCAGCCGGCAGACCATGGCCATCCTCTTTGCCGACATGGTAGGGTACAGCCGCCTCGCGGAGGAGCAGATCCCCGCGTACGTCAAGGGATTCCTCCATTCGCTGTCGGAGACCTTGAAACACACAGGGTCATCGCCCGTGTACAAGAACACGTGGGGAGACGCAATATGCTTTGCCTTTACGGATCCCCTCCAGGCCGCCGAGTGCGCCATCGCGATGCGGGACATGGTCCGCAGGACCGATTGGTCCCGGTTCGAACTGCCCAGGTCCCTCAGTGTCCGCATCGGCCTGCACGCCGGGCCGGTGTACTGCGCGCACGAGCCTCTCCTGGATCGACTGAATGTCTTCGGCTTTCACGTCAACCAGGCCGCGCGAATCGAGCCCATCACGAGCCCCGGCAATGTCTACGCAAGCGAGTCTTTCGCGGCGCTCCTGCTGGCGGACGCGAGAAACCCATTTGACTGCCGCTACGTCGGAATCATCATGCTGCCCAAGCGGTTCGGAAGCTATCCGATTTATCATATCAAGCGAAAAACGGAAGTAGGGTAGACGCATGGCGACAACGAAGAAAACGAAGAAAAGAAAGAAGAGCGCAAAGAGGCGCGCCCCACGGCGTAAAGCCCACAGCACTGCAAAGCGGAATGCCCGGCGGCCGGCGAAGCGCGCTGCAAAGCGCACGACCCGGCGCCCCGCAAAGAAAAAGACCCGGCGGCCAGCAAAACGGAAAGCACGACGCCCTGCCAGGAGCAAGGTCCGACGGCCTGCCAAAAGAAAGGCCCGACGGCCAGCGAAGCGGAAAGCGAAGAAGCCGGCCAAAAGGAAGGCCCGCCGGCCAGCAAAGCGGAAAGCGAAGAAGCCGGCCAAGCGGAAGAGAGCGCGCCCTGCCCGGAGAAAGAAGGCACGTCCCGCGGCAAAGGCAAAGCGCAGGAAGCCGAGGAGGCCAACGAAGACACGGAAGGCAGCCAGATCCCGGACGGCCAAGCGCAGAAAGCCGGCGCGCAAATCCCCGAAGACCCGCAAGATCCGCAGGCCACGCAAGCCGGTGGCCCGCAGGAAAGCTCCAGCCAGGATGAAGCGCAGGAAGACAGTCCGCAAGGTGAGGAAGCCCGCTGTGCACCGGTTTCCCAGGGCCCCGGCCGCCGCGGGCTCAAAACGTCGCTTTTCCCTCCGCGGCCTGTCCGCACGATTCACTCCGCCCATCAAGCCCCCGATCGAGGCATACCGAGGCTCCAAACCGTACCTTTTTGCAAGTTACTCCCACAAAAACATGAGGGAAGTTTTCGGCATTCTCAGAAGGCTCGGGGATTCCCGCTACCGCATCTGGTACGACGAGGGGATCGAGCCGGGGAACGAGTGGCCGGAAGAGGTGGGGAAAGCCCTGACGGGATGCCAGCTTTTCGTGGTGTTCATGAGCCCGGCTGCAATGGATTCCCGCAACGTGCGCAACGAGATCAACCTGGCGTCCAGCGAGAATAAGAGCATCATGGTGGTATTTCTCCAACCCGCCGAGCTCTCCGAAGGGATGAAGCTGCAGATCGGGACGGTGCAGTTCATCAACAAGCACGAGTTGGGAGATGCCGAGTTCCTGGACAAGATCAAGAAGGTTCTCAGCCCGGAGCTGCGCGGCTGAACGCAGCGGAGCATTGGGGGAACCTCTCGCCGCCGTCCCTGTTCTCGCCCGTTCCGGCCCCATGAGCCTTCGGTCGGATCCTACTTATTGCGTTTCCACGCGGCATGAGTGAACCCAAACTGCCTGATCTTGTAATTCAGGGCGCGGGATGAAATGCCGAGGAGGCGGGCCGCGTCTTTCTGGACCCAGGAACTCCGCTGGAGCGCCTCTTCGATCAGGTCCCTCTCAGCATCCGCCAGATTCAGCCCGTTTTCCGGGAGCCTGATGCGCGTCCCGTTGTCGGTGCGTCTTTCCCCCTCGAAGAAGAGATTGAGATCGTCCGAGGTGATCATGTCCACCTCAGCGAGCAGTACCGCGCGTTCGATCGTGTTCTCCAGTTCCCGAATGTTCCCTGGCCAGTGGTAGCCGGCGAATATCTTCATGGCCTCAGGCTCGACGCCCCGAATGTTCTTATTCATCTCGGCTGAAAATCTTTTCAGAAAGAACTGCATCAGCAGCGCAATGTCTCCCTCCCGCTCCCGCAAGGGCGGCAGCCGGATCGTCACAACGTTCAGCCTGTAGAACAGGTCTTCACGGAAGAGATTCTGCTGCATTCGCTCCATCAAGTCCTTGTTTGTCGCCGAGATGATCCTGACGTCGGTCTTCACTGTCTCGTTGGCGCCCAGCCGCTCGAACTCCTTCTCCTGGATGACCCTTAAGACCTTGGCCTGCGTCACGAGGCTCATATCGGCCACCTCGTCCAGGAAGATGGTTCCGCCGTGGGCATGTTCGAACCTGCCCACCCTCATGCGGTCGGCGCCGGTGAAGGCGCCCTTCTCGTGTCCGAACAGCTCGCTTTCCAGCAGCTGTTCCGGCAGCGCGGCGCAGTTGACCCGCACGAAGGGGCCATCGGCGCGCGGGCTGTTGTAATGGATGGCGCTGGCGACCAGCTCTTTTCCCGTTCCGGTTTCCCCGACGATGATCACGCTGGAATCCGTGTGCGCAACCCGGTTGACAATCTTGAAAACCTTCTTGATCTGGGGACTTTCGCCGATGAAGTTGTAGGGCCGGTAGACATCCTGGCGGAACTCCTCAGACCCGATGGGTGCGGTTTTCTGGCCCCGTTTTTCGAGAGCCCGCTTGATCTGAAAGTTGAGCTCGGGGATGCTGAAGGGTTTTTGGAGGATGCCGAATGCCCCTTCGCGCACCGCCTGGACAGCATCCTGAATGGTCGGGAGATCCGCGATGACGATGATCGCGGTGTCCAGGCTTCTCGGCTTCACCGCAGCTATCAGATCGTGGATAGTCCCCCCCATGATCGATGCGCTGCTGATGATGACGTCGTACGTGCGCTTTTCCAGCTGGGAGAGGGCGCCCGTGAAGTCAGAAGCCCTGTACATGGAATGCCCAATGCTATGGAAAAAATTGCAGATGTCCGCGCAGATGATCGGATCCTGGTCGAGAATCAGAAAGGTGCTCATGTTTCCGCCTCAGCTTTCCCCGTCAGGAATGGTAGAGACTTCCCGGATATTATCAAGGCATCCTCCTCGGAGCGTCCTTGTGATACGGCCCATTTGAATCTATACTGTTTGATGGCGTTCGCCGGGCATGGAGGAGGGCCGCACACAACGAAAGCTCCCCTGGAAAAACTCAAGGAAATATCCTTCTTCTCGGAAATTTCGGAAGCCGACCTACGCCAGATTGCTGAGATCATCGTTCTGAAGAACTACCGCAAAGGGGCGATGATCATACAAGAGCTTTCCGAAGCAGACCGGTTTTTCATCATCTATCATGGCAAGATCGAGATCACGAAGAAGCTCGAGCACGGCGAGGAGCTCGTTCTCGCGGTCCAGAGCGACGGCGACTTTTTCGGGGAAATGGCCCTCCTCGATGAAAGGCCCCGCTCGGCATCCGCACGTGCCCTCGAACCCACCACGGTCCTGGAGATCTCTCGCGGCAACTTCGAGACCTTCCTGCACAAGGCTCCCTTGCTGGCATTTCGGGTCATGAGAGAGCTGAGCGGCAGACTGCGTGACACCGATGCGCTGCTCATTGCGCACCTCCAGCAGAGAAACCGGCTCCTCTACAGGTCTCATCTCGACACCATCACCATGGTCTTCCAGGCCATCGAACGGAGGGATGCCCAGACCCGCGGGCGGACGCGGCGGGTCACGGACATCGCCAAGGCAATCGGGAAGGAGATGGGGCTTGCGGAGGAGGAGCTCCTCATCCTGGAGATCAGCACGCTGCTTCATGATCTCGGGATGCTCGCCCTGCCGGAGGGACTGCTCGAAAAACCGGGACCTCTCGCGGCCAGCGAGTACGAAACGATCAAGGCTCACACCGAGAGGGGCAGGGAGATGATCGAAGGGATCCCATTCCTGGAAAGGGCCATTCCTCAGGTCGTCCACCACCACGAAAAGTTCGACGGGTCGGGATATCCCGCGGGCCTTTCGGGGACGAGCATTCCGCAGGCGAGCCGAATCATCGCCGTCGTTGACGCGTTCGAAGCCATGACGAGGGAAAGGCCCTACCGCGAGCGGCTGAGCGTGGATGCAACACTGGCAGAGATCACCAGAGGATCAGGGGCCCAGTTCGATCCCAATGTCGTGAAGGCTCTGCTCAACCTGTGCAAATCAGGGAGTTGTCCAGAGTATTTCCTGAGGTCAGAGCCTGATACCCACTGAACGTGGCGCGGATGGCAGAGCCGCAGTCTCTTCGAGCTCCTCGATCACTCGGCTTCTTGACGCAAGAATCAACATGCCGTTGTCAGGCCTGCGCCGGGCCTGCTCCCATCAACTGGATAGTGCCCGATACCATGCGGATTTTTGGATTCCGGAGCGAGTGCTGGCGTCCGTGAAGCGAATCGTGCTTGACCTGGGCCATGTCCCGCGCCAGTTTCCTGGCTTCGGTTTCAACGTCAGATTCGGTCACACCCATGATGACCTCGTCGATTTCCAGCTGCGCGTGAAAAGGACAGCTCGGGTGCCGGCAACGAACTGCATAGATTCCCTTGTTCAATCGATACGGCATACCCATCTCCTTCTAGCCTCGGGTCGTTCACAAGGCGACGGGAGACATCTCATAATGTCTATCGAACTCCACCGCCATGCCCTGTTTGGTGGACCGAAGGACTTGCCCTTCGGTAATTATCTTGGCCGTGCTCGGGAAGTCACTGATTCGTTCAAGTGCGGAAAACGAGAGAAACAGGGTGATCTTGATTTTTTCACCCGTCGGCAACGGCACTTCCATGGGAAAGAAGGCCCCGCCCGATGAGATGTCCTGCGTGCACAGCTCGAACACTCTATGCGTGCCCGGTGAAGCCGTCTGAACAAGGGCAACGGCCTTCACTGAAAAGCGCTGCAGGTGTCTTCTCTCAGATCCGATCTTGCCTTCCATATGCACACCTCTCTGCACTGGAGAAGCAAGTTGTATGCCATTGATTAAAGATTGTTTCGTGACATATTTCTTTTCATTAGAAAGAGATAGACAAGCGCCAGTGTTTGGTGCCAACTCCATTCCAGGGCCAATTACAAAGATGGCATCGATGCTATGATGGAAAGGCGCTGTCGCGGAGAACGTTGCAGGGGGATGGAGGAGGGGGGAGGTTGGATCAAGAAGGGAGTGAGAAAAAAACGGGCGGGGGAGCATACGGCCCCGGACTGAGAACAGGGTCAGTGTGAGCCACCGTTCTTTTCGTGTTCACGCAAGAGCTTGGCATAGAGCGCTTCCAGCCTCGTTTTCAGCTCGAGCGCGTCGGGATCCAGGTACGGCTCATCATCGATTTCCGCTTGGTAGGCCACCGCATTGAAGCAGCCCACAATAATCCTTATGTCGTTGAAACTGAGGTCGAGGCGTGTCCGCTTTTTCAGGATCGCCAGTTTTTTTTCCGCATCCAGCAGTAGCGTCATCTTCTGTTCCTCTACTGGACAATATATTAAACAAGAACCATGCCAAGTTATAGGTATAAATAAACAATCTCTTATGTTATTGCTGTAGAAACAATTATCGCCGAACCGGATTCTGCATTTCACTCCTGGGCAGGTATTTGTCGACATTTTTGTAACTACATTATGCAGAATGTGTAATACAGGTCTTCACACTTTCCAGTATCGGTCATCCATCGAGCATCTATAAGTGAAAACCCCGCGCACCCATAGCACGTGGGTTCACCGGAACCTATGATATAGTGTACTCGGATGGAAAGTTTTCTGATTGTCGAGACGGATGGAGCACTGAAGGAGCGGCTTTCCCATTACTTCGGCGCGCAGGGATTCTACATTGACGTGGCTCCCGACCGCGCGACCGCCTGGCAGCGACTCGGGCAGCACATCTTCGACGTTGTCCTATTCGACGTGGAAGCCATTGATACGCCGCCGGAAAACCTGCTTCGGGTCGTCAGAGAGAACAACAAAGACGCCGCCGTCATCGCGATGTGCGAAAGGGCGAAGTTCGACGAAGCAATCCGCGCCATCCGGGAAGGGGCGTCCGATTTCATCCTGAAGCCCATCAACCTCGCGGAGCTCGAGATCAAGGTTGACAAGGGCATCGAGCTGAAACGGTTGAACCAGGAGGGCCAGGCGCTCCGCGGCGAGCGAGCCCTTATCTACAGGACCAAGAACTTCATCGGCCAGAGCGCCGGCATCCGAAAGGTCCTTGCTCTCGTGGAAAAAGTGGCCAAGAGCAACTCGAGCGTCATCCTGCTCGGGGAAACCGGAACGGGCAAGGAGCTCCTCGCGGGTGCAATCCACTACAACAGCCCGAGGGCCCGCAATGCCTTCGTGAGGGTGAATTGCGCAACGCTGCCCGATACTCTCCTGGAAAGCGAGCTCTTCGGCCATGAACGGGGAGCATTCACAGGGGCGGAGAAACTGCGGATCGGCCGCTTCGAGCAGGGCAACGGCGGGTCGGTTTTCCTGGACGAAATTGCGGACGTGAGCCTCCCGACTCAGGCGAAGCTTCTGCGGGTTCTACAAGAACGCGAGTTCGAACGACTGGGAAGCAACCGGACGATTCGCGTGGACGTTCGCATTATTGCCGCCACGAACAGGGACCTGGCGAAGGAGATCGCGGAAGGGCGGTTCAGGGAGGACCTCTACTACCGTCTGAACGTCGTGACGATCAACATCCCTCCACTTCGCGAGCGGGAGGCCGACATCGAACTGCTGGCTGCGTTCTTCCTCCACAAGTTTTCCCACACCCTGAACAAGCGAATGAAGAAGATCGACCCCGCGGCGAAGCGCCTCCTCAAAGGCTACCGCTGGCCCGGAAATATCCGGGAGCTGGAGAACACGATCGAGAGAGCGGTCCTCATGGCTGAGACGGATACCATAACGCCTGAGGATCTGAGCCTGCCGTTCAAGCCCGACCTCAAAGCCAGAGAGACTGCAATACGGATTCCTGCGGGAGGGTTGAAGTGGGAAGAGGTGGAGAGGGACCTTCTGCTTCAGGCCCTCTCCATGAGCGGGTGGGTGCAGAAAGAGGCCGCCAGGCTCCTGGGATTATCGACGCGAGTCCTGAACTACAAGGTCAAGCAATTCGGGATTACTCACTCGACCTGGAAGCAGAACAAGTGATTTCTGCCGCGCCTCCTAGTCCCATGTGAGGTACCATCCGCTTGATGGATCCGCAGTCGGATCGAGAGAGGTATGCAGAGGCGAAGTCACGCCAGCGGTGTCTGTGGCGGACACCGCGAAATCGAAGCTCGCGTGCCCCACCGTCGAATGCATTACCGTGTAGGCCGGCTGAGGACTCGCGGCAATGGTAGCCAGAGTGATCCAGGTGGAGGTGCCATGGTATCTGTAACTGACAGTATAGCTGACCACCTGCGAAGCAGCAGGCGGATCCCACTGGAGGGTAATCTGGTTGGCGGTTGTTACAATATCCTCCAGCTCGGTCTTGGGTTGGACGAAGGCCATGGAGTTGTACAGCGGACAGGCGGAAAGCAAGAGGGAAAGGAATGTCAAAGAAAGGAGAACGGGCACAAGGCGAGCACACCCTTCTTGAGCGCTGGGCATCCGAGATCGATGGCTGGGCCGCGAAGCTGATGCCCGAGCGGCCTCTCTGTTCACGTTTCTTCGAACCTTCGATTCTGCACCCATCTCTTCTCTCTCCCTTCCATCAAAAAGGCAAGCAAGAAGTGTGCCAAAAAGTAGTAGGAAGCAATCATTTTAAGTAATTCTTTAATTTGTAAGTAATAGAGATTTCGAAGATAGTGTATGGCCAAGGCTATTGTCCACCTCCAATTACGATGTTGTCCGAGATGATTGCGACTTTGGGGGAAACACATCATGAGGAAATGCTAGAGGTTCTTGGCCGCCCAAGAGGCAGCCTCGAGCCGGCTGGAGGCCGAGATCTTTTTGTAGATATTGTACAAGTGGGCTTTCACCGTGTTGGAGCTGATGAAAAGCCTCTGCGCAATCTCCTCGTTCGTCGCTCCACTGGCAACCAGCCTCAGCACGTCGACTTCCCTCATTGACAGACCCGTCTCTTCCTGGATCAAAGATTGCTTCTTTCGCCGCCCGCCGAGAGCGCTGCGAATGAGGATCTCGCGCGGCACCCAGATCTCCTTGCCGAGAATGGCGCTGATTCCCTTCAAGAAGAGCTTCAGACTGTCCTGCTTGTAGAAGAAGCCCTTGATGCCGTATTGCAGCGCCTCCTCCTCAGTGCCCCAACCCGCATACACGTTGTAGATCGCCACGATCAGATCGTCGCTCGGCTCCACATCGTGATCCGAAAGCACATTCATGATCTGGCTGTAGTCATTCTCTACGCAGTCGACGAGGAGAATCGTCTTGCCTGGCGGTACGGCGGGGCCATTCGTCCCCTTCTGTTTCCCCGTGATTGACGGCATGACCGTGGAGAGGTCGGAAACGATTTCGCATCGCTCGCATGCTCCCTCCTGAAGAACATGAGCGAGCAGCTCGCTGTAGAGGCTTCTCGAGCTTACGATGAATATTGTCACGCATAACCGCTGGGATTCGCCCACGTGCCTGAGCCCATTTTCACTGGTCTTATCCGCTCCCCTGGGACTACTTCAGAGTATTGCCACATGCCTGAACGGGACTCTACCCTACACTCCCCCGGCATTCAAGACCCTGGCGGGGCCAGGATCATTATACTACCGGACAGTCCTAGGGCCAATGAATAATTTCGGACTTTCGGACTATTGATAAAAAACACTGCAGCGCTATACTCTTGGCTGGGGAGTCACAGATCGGAGAGAAAGGATGATTGAAGTCCCAATCGATTATGTGACGCCCGGGGACATCCTCGGAAAGTACCATGCTTTCCGGAAATTCGAGATGGGAATGAGCTCCAGCGTCGACCTGGAGCGCGGCTATTGCATCACCGAAAGAGTCATTCGGAAGCTGAAATACGAATACCGAGTCCAGTACCTTTTCATTGAAGATCCATCACCAGAGCTGAAAAACGTCAGCTACATCGAACCGTACGACGAGGCTGAACGGCAGCAGGGGATCACCACTGTCGTCCACAGCATGAACAGGATGAAGAGGTCAAAGGTCCTCGATCTCAGGGAGTTCGGTCCCGTCGTCGAAGACATCCTTCGGAACGTCCACAATATCCTGAAGAACGGCAAGGGGAGCTTCAAGATCCTTTCGAACACATTCCAGAACGTCCAATCCCACGACTTCTACACCTGGGAGCATTCGGTGAACACGGCGATCTATGCCGCAGTGATCGCCCTTACGGTTCCCTATGTCTTCGAGTCCGTCGGCATCACGTACTCGATTGGAAGGACATCGCGCCTGGAAAGCCTCGTCATCAACATGCTCCTCCACGATATCGGCAAAGTGAAAATCCCCGAGGCGATCCTGAACAAGCCAGAAAGGCTCGATGCAGCCGAATTGGGACTCATGAAAAAGCATCCTGCCTATGGTATCGGATACATCAGGGAAGTGAACAGGGAACTGGAAAAGAGCGGTCTTCCGTGGATCCCCTCCTATCTCATGCAGGCGTGCATGGTTCACCACCAGGCATACGACGGTTCCGGATACCCTCCCCTCAAGGCGCCAGACGGTGACGTTCGATCGCTCGCAGCGAAAGAAATCCCGGTCATCGGGAGGATCGCCGCCGTTGCAGATATCTATGACGCCGTGAGCTCCAGTCGGCCTTTCCGCAGCCCCTTTCACCCGATCGACGCGATCCGGATTCTGCGTTTCGAGGCGGGCAAGAAGCTCGATCCCGAGCTCGTGGAAGCATTCATCAAGAACATTTACCCTTTTCCTGTCGGCGCGACGGTGATTCTTTCCACACAAGAGCTCGCCGTCGTCATCGGTTACCAGAACGAAAACAAATTCGAACCCATCGTGCGGCCCATCATGAAAAAAGTGAGGAGGGATGGCAAGGAAGAGATCGTCCGGCTGCCTTGGATGCAGCAGCAGAACTTCGCGATAACCCCGGATTCAAAAATCAAGATCCAGGTCAACCCAGACATCTACAAGCTTCGCGACGATTACTACCAGTGAATCCTTCGCCAGTCGTCGATCCCAGATAATTTCTGCCGCTCGAGTCCGTCATCGCACGAGCATTCCCTGCCCGTAGTGAAGTGTCGCATCTTTCATGAAGCCCGCCTGCCTGTTGTGAAACCGGAATCCGAAACCGACGGGTTTCTCGTGCGCGCCGGTGTGATTGATCCAGACCACCTGCCCCGGCAATGAATAGGACTGCTTGTTGTGCGGCAAAACCACTTTCAACTCGCCATCCGAGCCCTCGCGCAGGCCCGCGATCTGTGCCTGCACATAGCATCCGCCGCTGGAGAGGTCCACCAACCTCGACTCGCTCTCCTCGTCCCGAAATACCCACGTGCAGGGAATGTCGACCTTCTGCCTGAGGGCGAATCGGTTCTTGAGCATTCTGCCGATGTCCCGTTTTTTTGCCGCAGCCAGGTGGATGAAGCGGATGCCGAGCCCTGTGCCGGTCACCCGCATGATCTCGCCCATGCATTCGATCGTGAGCGTGTTGCTCTGGAAAGAAAGCCTGACCTTGCTCCCCGGCGTGCGCTCAAAACCGGATTCGAGCACGAAGCACCCCCCTGTCGACAAGTCGTTCACGATGCGAGGCTGCCCGTCGAGGTTGATCGTATGGTAGATCGGGATGCGCTTGCGCTCTCGCCAGCTTCGATTCAGCACTTGGAAGTAAGGAGATCGAAAATCCCTCTGGATGATGTAGGCGACAATGGCAACCAGGGCAATATTCCCGGCAAGGAGGATGATGTTGTGAAATCCTGGGATAGTGCGCAAGTAGTACCCGGGACGCGTAGCCCATTTTATGATGAAGTCAAGTAGGATGAGGCTGCTGTGGCCCAGAAAAACGTACCAGCTGAACCTCCTCACGAAGTAAAGTGAAATTCCCACGATGGGAGCCGTGAGCAGCCATACTGTCGCCAGCGTCCCGTATCCAGCGGCCAGGTTGGAGAAGATCGTGCCGAAGGAGACGCCCAGGAACGCCTTCAGTAGAAGGACGTTGGCGAAAGGCGCGCCGATATAGCAGATGATGATCAGGTGATGGAGCCAGGGTCGCTTGAGAACAGGTTTCAATCCAGCCGCCACAACAGTTTCCTTGCAGTCATTGGTTCATCCACACCCTATCACCACTCGTGTGCCCGCGCAAGGATCCGCGGAGAACCTTGCGGACAGCCTGTCTAGTCGCCCCAAGTGAGAACCCATCCGCTCGACGGATCCGCAGTCGGATCGAGAGAGGTATGCAGAGGCGAAGTCACGCCAGCGGTGTCTTTGGCGGACACCGCGAAATCGAAGCTCCCGTTCCCAACCGCCGAATGCAGTACCGTGTACGATGGTTGAGGGCTCGCGGGAATGGTCGCCAGAGTGTTCCAGGTCGAAGGGCCATGGATCCTGCAGCCGACGGTATAGCTTGCCATTTGCGATGCACCTGAAGCGGGAGGATCCCAAAGGAGGGTGAGCTGGGCGGCGGTTGTACCAATGTTGGCCAGGGCGATCTGAGGTTGGATGGATGCGGCGGGAGTGTAAAACGGACAACCGGAAAGAAGCGGGGAGAAGAAAGTTATGAGAAGAAGCAGACCAAAGTTGAACGCTCTGTCAGCTTGAGCTCCGGGCAGGCGATATCGATGGCTGGGCCGCAGATCTTCCTCCTTCGTTGGAGAAGGAAGGCCTGCAAGAAGCATGCCGGAAACGATATAGGGCTATGGATCACGATTAATTATTTATAGAGTAAATAATAATGATATCCAAGAAGGAAAGAGACCACAAGCAGGCAAAACTAAAATTACTATTTTGTAATTCAAAAAGTGTGCCTTTACGCTGTTGCCCGGCTGATACTTGCCACATGCGAAAGCCGGCTTCCCTGGAACAGATTGAACCTTCTTCCGACTTTTTGTACGCTCGGGGCCATGCCGGAGCTGGAGCTGTCTTTTCGACGAAGACAGGTGCACATCTGGAAAGTGCCACTGCCCCTCTCTGAAGGGACGGTCGCTCGGCTGAAGGAGTGCCTCAGCTTCGATGAACGCGAGATGTCGTGGCGCTCGTTGAATTGA
>JBEKXR010000049.1:0-12987 GCA_049511935.1 Spirochaetia bacterium
GGCCCCGTTTTCAAAGGAGTTCACGATGAAGAGGAGCTTGCGACGGGTTGCGGTCAATCGTTTTGCCTCACCTCAGGTGAAGATTATATCGATCCTGCTGGACGTGTCGATCCTTTTCACTCTGAGAAGCACAAATCGGCCCGCGTCTTGAATGTTGCCCCTCCGCTCATTATGCTCGTCAAGATGCTCCTTTTTCGGATCGCGCTGCGCAACCTCAGCCGTCGCGGGCGAAAAACGCTCGTGGTGGCGGTACTGATCGCCGTCGGGGTGGCGACGTTTTTCGTCGGCAACGCCGTTCTTGAAAGCTCAATTGGCGGAATCCAGAGTACCTTCGCGGGCAACTTCACGGCTGACCTCTCCGTCAGCGCGCGCAGCGATCAGTCCTTCAGTCTTTTCGGCCCTGATATCCCCATCATCGGTGAGTACGAATCCGAACCGGTCATTGTGAATGCGGCAGACGTCGGTGCGCGCGTCTCAAAGATGCCGGGCGTGGCGGCCGTATCATATGTATTGTCTTCCCCACTCTTGCTGGAAGCAGGCGGTTCCCGCGGCCCCGGACTGGGGCTTGGAGCGATCGGGGACGAGTACTTTGCCTTGTTTCGCGCCCCCCGGTTTGTCCTTGGCGCTCCTCCGCGACCCGGAAGCTCCGGATGGGCGGTGATCACGGAGGAATGGGCAAATGAAATTTCCTCCGCACTCGGGCATCCCGTGGCCCCGGGAGAGAAGCTTCAGCTTTCGCTGTTCCGCAACCAGACCTTCACTATTCGGGAAGCGACCCTTGTCGGCGTCATCCGGTATCAACCGGGAAATATCGCGCTCCGGCACGTGGTCATCACGGACGGCAGGATCCTTCGTGCCCTCATCGGCTACTCGCAGACCGATGCCCCCTCCGGCGGATCCGCGGGTGGTCAGGCAGTCGTCGGTGCGGGAGGCGGGGACACGGACATCGATTCCCTGTTCTCCGCTGTTCCGGGAAAACCGGCAGGGACCGGCCGAGCGAAGGAATCGTCGTCTCCCATCAGTACGGACGAGTTGAAAAACCTTCTCAACGAAGCGCACCGCGAGGGCGCCTCGGCCGTGGAGGCGCCGCTCGGCCACGACGGAGCCTGGCATTTCATCCTTCTCAGGACGCAGCCGGGGGCCAACAAGTCAAGGATCGCGAATGATCTCCGCCGAACACTTGCCGGTGCGGACCTTGCCGTCCAGGTGCGCGATTGGAGAGGAACCGCCGGGGGGGTGGCGAGCTACGTCTTTCTTATGCAGATCGTTCTGTATGTCGGGATTTTCATGCTCGGGGGGATCGTCCTCATTCTCACCATGAACTCCATTGTGATGTCGGTTTTCGAGCGTACCGCGGAGATTGGCACGATGCGCGCTATCGGCGCTCCCCGGAGATTTGTGCAGGGGCTTTTCATCCTTGAGACGTGCGCACTCACCGTGGTCTCTGGAATCGCCGGCGTCCTGCTCGGGTTTGCAATTGTCGCTTTTCTGAACCACGTCCCCCTGGAGCTGAAAAACCAGATGCTCATCCTTCTGTTCGGGGAGAATTCCTTGCACCCTGTCGTGACCGTCCGGAACGTCGTCGTGTCGGCCGGCTCCTCTCTCGTCCTGGGACTGATTGCCTGGGCGTACCCGGTGCGGCTGGCGCTGCGCATCCAGCCCGTCCGCGCGATTCATGCGAGCTGACTCTATGATGACGGTGCAGATGGCTTTTCGCAATTTCACCCGCAACAGCAGGCGATTCTTTCTCCTGGGTCTTGCCGTGTGCGCGGGCTTCTTTTTCGTGTGCTGCATCCAAGGCCTGGTGGCGGGGCTTTCCTACCAGATCAACGAGCGCGGGTCCCGGTATTACGGCGGCCATGTTGTCATAAGCCTGGGCAGGGAAGTCCGGGATGGCGTCCCCATTTCCGCAGAAGACCGGTTCATCTCGGAAGCGATCACGCGTTCGGGAGTACGTCCGGCAGCCATCTCCCATCGAACCCACCTGGGGTCCGGCGTGCTCTCCACCGCCGAGGGGAGCGCGTTTTTCAATGGGGAGTCGGTCAAGATGCGGCGTGTGATCGGCCTGGACTGGGCCGCGGAAGCACGGCCGATCGGCCGCCTGCAGTTCGAATCGGGGAATCCTCGCGACATGAGTGACCCGCGGGGGGTACTGATTTCTGAGGTGACCGCCCAGCGCCTTGGGGCCCGTGTCGGTGACCAGATCATCCTTCAGGTCAACCGGGAAGCAGGCGCGATCAACACGATCCCCCTCTGGGTGAAGGCCATCTTTCGCGAAGTGAGCATTTTTGGCTACTTCACGCTGTATATGGACCGCGGCGTGCTGAACCAGGCTGTCGGGGTCGATCCAAGATACAGCACGAGCATTGGCGTGTACCTGGACGACTACCGCGCGGCGGACGGGACGGCGGCACGGATCAGCCGTGCGCTCGACGGCAGATTCGCGGCTGAGCCGATCCTGCACTCCATGGGAGAGATCAACACGCTGCTGCGGGCGCTCACAATCGTCAGCTATGGAATCCTGGCGCTTCTGTCACTGGTCATCGCGGTGGGCATACTCAACCTCTACCGCGTGATAATCTACGAGCGCACCCGGGAAATTGGAACGATGCGCGCCATCGGGCTCCAGAGACGCCAGGTGCGCAACCTTATTCTCTGCGAGGCCCTGCTTCTTGGCGTGTGCGGGACCGCCGCCGGTTTCCTGTTGAGCTTCCTGGGCTTGACGGCAGTCTCTCTCATCCCTCTCTCAGGCACCGCGGGGTTGGATATTTTCCTCGACCGTGGGCACCTGCATTGGGTCATGAATATTGATATAATAGGAGTAGACGCCCTGCTCATAATCCTGGTCACGGTAGCTGGTGCGTTGAGCCCTGCGCGAGCGGCCCAGATGATAGAACCGGTGGTCGCCTTGCGGGCCGAATGACAAGGAGTTGCATGAGCTTTCCACCCCGGGCGAGTGCTCTTGGACTGTTTCTATTCAGTTGCGCAATTGCGGCGATGACACCGTCTTTCGCCGGCGCCCAGGCGAGTGCCGGGACACAGGATTTCACGAAGATGCTGAAGCAGGCAGATGCGCTGGTGACGTTCGGGGGATCGGATTTTTCCGGGGTGTACAGCTTCGTGCAGGAGTCCCCCGGGCAGGTGACGAGCACGAAGCAGGCGATGGTCTTCAGAAGAGACAAGGAGAATACGTATCTCATCGTCATTGTGAAGCCCGAAGAGGACAAGGGGAAAGGATACCTCAAGTCCGGAAACAATCTCTGGTTCTATGACCCTGTTTCCAGGCGATTCACATTCACGAATGCGAAAGACCGGTTCCAGAACATGAACGCCCGCAATTCCGACTTCACGCGTTCCAACCTCGCCGGTGACTACAGTGTGGTGGCGTCCATTCGACAAAAATTGGGGAGGTTCGACTGCTGGGTTCTCGACCTCGAGGCGAAGACGGACGACGTCGGCTTTCCGAAAATGAAGATCTGGATCAGCGACGACGGGCTCGTCCGCAAGACGGAAGATTACAGTTTCTCCGGCCAGCATCTGCGCACATCCGCATTTCCCGTCTATCAGCGGGTGGGGGACCGCTACGTTCCGGATACGGTCGTCATCCTCGACGAATTGCGCGGCGCGATGATCAACGGTACGTTCGTCAAAGAGAGGACAACCTATACTATCGCCCGGCCGTCCCTTCAGCGCTTGCCGGATGCGACGTTCACAAAGGCTTGGCTGGAGAATCTGAGTGAATAGAAGTGCCGGTGGTCCGCACCGGCTGTTTGCCGTGGCCGCGTTGCTTTGCCTTTCCAGCGCCACGCTCTGGGCACAGTCAACCCCGCCTTCAAGCAACAACGACCTTGACGGCCTTTTCACCGACAACGGCGCGACGGGGAGTACGGACGCCGCACAACCCGTACCCGGACCGCAGGCTGCTCCCAGCCCTGCGGTCCGGGCCGATGACCTTACCCAGGACCATACCATCCACTATTTCGGCAGCCTGGACGTTTATGGGCTGCTCGGTGTGGGCTGGTCCGACTGGCCGGATCCGAACAATCCATCCAGCGGTCTGGGCTGGGAGGGCAGTGGCTCGTTCTCGGCGAGCCTGGGATTCGAGGTCCGGCCGGCACCCGAGCTTCGAATCCGCGCTACCTTGAGCTACAGTTGGCCGAGCCCCGGCCCTCAGGTTTCCGAGTTGATCACCGACTTCTCCGTTCGTGAGGCCGTCTTCTTCCGCCTCGGCATCTACGGCTACACATGGGGGAATTCGCAGTTTTTTCAGTTCAGCAACCTGCCTGCTCGCAGCCTTCCGGGTTGGGGGGTGAGCAACGAGCCCCTCTGGCAGAGGAACAATCTCATTTCCTTGCCCCCGCTCATCCCTCCGCCGGTTACCTTGAAGATGAGCATCCCGTTCGGTCTCGACAATCTCGCCTTTCTAGTGCGACTCGACACGGAAAACTACGGTTTTCCCAACCCCACCACGCCTGATCCGCGGTATGCCGGGTACGGTGTCCAATACAGCATGGTGACCGGGCCGATCGAATGGACTCTCGCCGGATTCTGGCAACACCTGCTGACGCCCCGCTCTTCGCTGTCCCTGAAGACCAGCATCCTGGGTTTCGATTTGTCGGCTGAAACGACGATGGCATTTCCTGTAGGCCTCACTCCGAGCAGTGTGGTGCCAATTGCCGCGGTGGGCGGCGGAATCTACGTGGGCGGCACCTTGCAGCGTATCTATCCCACCGCGGTGCTCGGGCTCTCCCGGGAGTGGACGGACGCCCACATCAAGATGTTCGCGGAATACGCATTCAATGGCGAGCGGGATCCGGGTATCTCATGGCTTTCCGATGAAGCCGGACCCGGGGGCCACAACACTGTTCTGGCCTTACGGTTCAAGGACATGGCCTCCTCCGGTATCTCCCTGAATATGCTCTGGCAGCACAACTGGTCTGATGGTTCGGGCCTGATTTCGCCTTTGTTCGAAGTGTCTCCAGTGGCTCTCACGACTATTCAGCTGGGCCCTGTTTTTCTCTATGGCGCCGACGGGAGCGAGACCGCGAACAACCGCCAGGTGCCGGGCGGCAAGCGAGTGGAGTTGCTTCTCCTCGTGAAAGTGAGCGACAGCTACCGGCAGTAGAGACTACGTGCACTGCCGGGAATGTTCCTGACTGGCCTGAACCAGTAGTGCGCGATCCCTGACCCGGAATTGGCCGCAAGGGCCGATCGACCACCCCCCTTCTCCAGCCCCCCTCCTCCCTCGCCAGAGCCGAGCCCATCCCATCCTGCAATCTACAGTCATTTCCGCGTCCGCACCTGTCCATTGTGAGCCGGATACCTGACTATTTTGCTTGATATTGGAGAATTATTGCGATAAAATTCGCTCGTATCGGCAAACATTGTGCGGGCGATGAGATCGCCTTGGGGGCGGTTTTCGTCAGGGCTTGCACGATGAAGGGGGAACCGATGAAGAGAATTTTCCTGGCGTCGTTCGCTTTGCTGGTCGCGATCTCGGCAACGGCCCAGAGTCCTGTCAAGCCAGCCACGACGGGGACTACGACGCTCTCATTCGCCCCGATCTGGATCGGGCTGGCACCCGCGGTAACATTCCCATTGGGGGACAGCACGAACTACTTCAACCTTGGAGGCGCAGGCGCACTGCTGGGTGAATACCGCCTCCCGTTTTTCCCCCTGGCGATGGCTCGCGCAGAGTTCGGCTACGCTTACACCCCTATTCAAGCGCGCCAGGCGGTGTCCTTCACTTCGGCGTCGGCGGGGATCGGCGTTTCCTATAACTTCATCCCCGCCATCGGTGTGAAGGCATACGCCGACGGCGGCGCGAACTACGGTTTCTTCAATAACGGCGGTCAAGGGTACTGGAACCCGTTCGTCAAGACTGGAGTGGACTTCTACTGGTCCTTGCCGCCCCGGCTGATGGTCAGCGTCGGGGGCTCCTTCCTGTACCAAGTCGGCCTGTACACGGGGATCGGGGCCTCGCTGGGCGTCTCCTACGGGTTGGGCACGCCGATCGCAGTTCAGAAGTTCGAGCCCGCCCCGGCGAATCTCCCCCAGAAGGCGCAGCCGCTGATCCAGAAAACGGGGATAGAGTTCAGCCTCGTGAACCTGGCCGATGTCTATCCCGTCTTCTACAAGTTCTACGACGATCACCCCATCGGCAACGCATATATCCACAACTGGGAGAAGTCCCCGATTCAGAACGTCAAGGTGAGCGTCTGGGTGAAGGAGTACATGACCGATCCCAAGGAGGTGCAGGGCCCCGACCGCATCGACCCGGGAAAGGACGCCACCTTCGACCTGTACGCCCTCTTTAAGAAGGACGTCCTTGACAACACGGAAGACACGAAAGTGTCAGCGAACATCACGCTCCAGTATGTCATGAACGGCAAGCCGGTCACGACCAGCTCCGTGCAGACGCTGAAGATCCTGAAACGCAACGCGCTCACCTGGGACGATGACCGGAAGGCCGCCGCGTTCGTCTCTTCGAACGACCCCACGGCGGTCAAGTTTGCCAAAAACGTGGCCTCCATCGTCAGCGGCAAGGGCAACACCGCCGTCGAGCCGAACGTCCGTCTGGCCGCGGCGATCCACGATGCGCTCACCCTGTACGGCCTCACCTACACCTCGGATCCTGTTGCCACGCTGAACTCCGACAACAAAACGGTCGACTACATCCAGTTTCCCCAGCAGACACTCGACTACAGGAGCGGGAAGTGCAGCGATTTTTCCGCGCTCTACGCTTCCATGTTCGAAGCTGTCGGACTGGAGACCGCCTTCATCACCATTCCCGGGCACATCTACATGGCCGTTGCCCTCAGCCTGGGTGCCGATGACGCCCGTGCCGCCTTCACGCACAGGGACGACCTCATCATCAAGGGCAGCAAGGTGTGGCTTCCGATCGAGATCACCCTCCGCGAGGGAGGCTTCGTGAAGGCGTGGCAGCTGGGCGCCAAGGAATGGCGGGAAAACCTCGTGAAGAACCAGGCGGTGCTGTATCCGCTGCACGAGGCGTGGAAGGTATATGCGCCCGTCGGATTTGCCAGCACAACCTCCGACATCAAGCTCCCTGCCGATGACAAGATCGTGAAGGCCATGTCGGATGACCTGGTTGCGTTCGTCAAGGGAGAGATGGGCGTGCAGGAAGCGACGCTGCAGGCCGCGGCAACCAAGGCCTCCAGCCAGGCAGCGAAGTCCAGGGCGCTCAACAGCCTGGCGGTCCTGCACTCGCGCTTCGGCATGTACGAGCAGGCGACGAAGGAATATGACCAGATCCTCGCGAAGGACGAATACCTTCCGGCCCTGATCAACTACGGGAACATCTACTTCATGCAGGCCGCCTATGACAAGGCGCTGGAGTACTACAACAGGGCGGCGAAGAAGTCCGCGAAGAATGCAACAGTTCTGCTCTGCGTGGCACGGGCCAATCACGCCCTGGAGAACTACTCCATCGCAAAGAAAGCCTACGCGGAGCTGCAGGAAGTCGATCCCGATCTTGCCCAGAAGTTCGCCTATCTCGACCTGAGGGGCGATGAAGCCACACGTGCTGCGGATGCAAGCGGATTGAGAAGGACGGTTGTATGGTCAGAATGAGAAGAATCGCACTCGGAGTCATCTCCGCAAGTCTGTTTCTTGCTCTTACGGGCTGCCCCAGCCCGTTCCTCACGGCCATCAAGCAGGCCGTTGCCAACGCGCCGTTTACCGCGACGAGCTACAACTTCGTGCGACAGTGGGGGAACCCGGATCCGGCGCACACTTTCGCCAGCCCAATCGTCAAAGCAGACACCGCGGGCAACGTCTACGTCGCAGATAGCAGCTTTCGTATCCGGAAATACGACGCTGCTGGGAACCTGTTGAATACGATAGGCGGCGTGTCAGGCAAGGGGACTAGTGCCCAGCTCTACGACTTGGCTTTTGATGCCTTCGGAAACATGTATGCGGTGACCAACAACACGAATCAGATTCAGAAGTACAATTCCTCGGGCGGCTTTGTACTAGACTGGGGTGGGACAACGACCTACGGCGTTGCGACACCCGTGGCGGCGCTCAGTCCCAAGGGAATAGCTGTTGACAGCAATGGCAATGTTTTCGTCGTAGACACTGGCCACAACAGGATTGTTGTGTTCGACTCTGGGGGCAACTTCACAGCCGATTGGGGCGGCAGCACGGTATATGGCTCATCGGCTTTCATCGGGCCGACGGGCGCTGCGGTCGATTCGAGCAATTCTGTCTACGTCCTCGACAAAGGCAATCACCGTGTAGTGAAGTTCCTCAGCAGCCACGCATACTCGATTGATTGGGGAGGAGGTGCCTCCACCTATGGAACGAATACGACTGTCGCCGCCATGTCCTCGCCTTCGGGCATTTCGGTCAGTTCCTCGCAGTACGTCTTTGTCGTTGACACGGGCAACACAAGGTTTCTGAAGTTCAGCAGTATCGGAACGTATCAGATCGGGTACGATTATGGAGCATCCGGGACAGCCAACGGGCAGTTCACGAATCCGAACAGCATTGCGGTCGACTCAGCAGGATCCGTATACGTCACTGATTCCCCGGCTTCAGCGTTCGAGGGCAGGGTGCAGAAGTTCAATGGCTCCGTGACTCCTCCGACGTGGCTCGCATCGTGGGGGGGTGCACTCGGCGCAGGGGCGGGCGTCACCTTGGCTCCCTGGGGTGCAGCGTTTGATCCGAGCGGCAACATCGAGGTGGTTGAGCTCCTGAACACCCGTGTGCATAAGTTCGATCCGAACGGCAATTCTATCGCGCTATGGGGCGGATTCACATTTCCCACAAGTGTTGCTATCGATTCTGCTGGGAAGTCCTATGTCACTGACTTTAGCGGCAACAGGTACCAGGTCTTGGACACCAACGGAGTGTCTGTGAAAACGGTCACTAATGGACCAATGTCCAGCCCTGTTGGAATTGCCCTCGACTCCTCGGGGAACGTGTATGTCGCGGACGCGGGGCATTCGCAGGTTCTGGTATTTGATGTAAATGGCTTCGTCTTGCGGAAGTGGGGCTCCGCAGGTGTGGGTGATGGCCAGTTCAGCTCTGGTGGCGACTATGGGATCGCGGTTGATCCTGCCGGGTTCGTTTATGTGAGCGACTGGCTGGCGCACAGGATTCAGAAGTTCGATCTCATGGGCAATTTCCTGACAAAGTGGGGAAGCCCTGGCAGCGGCAATGGCCAGTTCAACACGCCCGTCGGGGTCGCGGTCGACAAGATCGGCAACGTGTACATCTGTGACATGTTGAACCACAGAGTTCAGAAGTTCGATTCATCCGGAAAATACCTCCTTTCGTTTGGAGGGGTCGGCGGGGGCAACGGCACCTTCGCCTGGCCGGTGGGCATTGCGGTGAGCTCGACTGGCAACCTCGTGGTAACCGACTATGTCGGAAGCCTTGTCCAGGAGTTCTCACCGGCTCCCTGACGTCACGCCATCCGCCCTCTGACGGATCCATGGTTTGATCCGCTCCATCCTCATGTGCAGGTTGCGCTTGCGCTCTTCACCAACTGCCGTCCCCTATGCATACTGGTCTCATAGGGAGAGCAAATGAAGGCAGCGCAATCTCGGTACGGCACGACCTCTGACGGCAGGGCCGTCACCTTGTTCACTCTGGAAAACTCCCACGGCGTGCGCGTCACCGTGATCGACCTCGGGGCAACCGTGACGTCAGTCATGGTTCCCGATCGCTCGGGGAAGACCGCGAACGTCACTCTCGGCCACGATTCCCTGGCGGGCTGGGAAAACAACTCAACATTCTTCGGCTGCATCGTGGGCCGGGTGGCCAACCGGATCCGCGGCGGCCGATTCGATCTGGACGGGAAGCAGTACACCCTTGCCCGCAACATCGGGGAAAACCACCTGCACGGCGGCGTGAAAGGATTCGACAAGTCCGTCTGGGCCGCTAAACTCTTCAAGAAGGGCGACGCCGAGGGAATCCGATTCCAGCACACCAGCCGGGACGGCGACGAGGGCTACCCCGGCACCCTTAAGGCTACGGCGGAGTACGCGCTTAACGAGAGCAACGAGCTTTCATTCGAGTACTGGGCGATCTCGGACAAGCCAACACCCGTGAACCTCACAAACCACACGTACTGGAATCTCGCGGGAGCGGGTTCGGGCACGATAGAAGCCCAGGAGGCGAAGTTCAATTGTCCGTTCTATCTTCCCGTCGACAAGGATCTCATGCCCACCGGCGAAATCCTGAAGACCGCGGGGAATCCGTTCGACTTCTCCAGCTACAAGCCGATCGGCCGGGACATCGAAGCGGTGCCCGGCGGGTACGATCACAATCTCGTCGTCGGAAAGCGAGGCGGAGACTTCGACCTCGTGGGCACGGTGCGGGACCCTTCCAGCGGCCGCACGATGGAAGTCCACACCACGATGCCCGGGGTGCAGCTGTACACGGGCAATTTCCTCGACGGCTCGCTCTACCCAAAGCACGGCGGATTCTGCCTGGAGACGCAGTGGTTCCCCGACAGCGTGAACATCGGCCACTTCCCCTCGTCGATCCTGCGGCCGGGCGGTACCTACCACCACCGAACGGTGCACAGGTTTTCGTGAGCGGAGGAGTCGCGGCACCCTGCCGCGGACACACCCTGTCGCGGCACTTGATTTCGGTTCGGCCTTGGGCTATGATCCGGACATGAAAAATGCGTCACTCAAAAAGTTGAAGATTGAAAATGGGAGTCCATCGATGAGTCCAGCCGTCTTCCGCTGATCGCTTTCCCACAATCGAAAACGCTCTCGACGACGTAATTGCAGCGTGCAGAGGCGCTTTCTGCCCTTTGCGCGCATCAGGAGCAAGGCGTGGGACAGGCAGTCAGAACAATCCTTTTCATTCTCGCGGGACTCGCCGGCGCGGCAGCCCTGGCGCTCGTGATCGTTGTCTTTCGGCAGGAGACAGCGATTCGTGCGCTCATTGTCCAGCAGGCCGCGGCCCGCGAGCACAGCGACTCGGAGATGCACCGCAGCCTCTCCCAGCTTTCTGAGCGGGTAGACCGCATCGCGGCGACTTTCAGCCGTGAGATCGCCGCAGGCAATTCCGGGACGCAGGGCGCGGTCAGGCGGCTGGAGCGAAGACTCGCGGAGGACATTTCGGCTGTGCGTGGAAACCTTGCCGAAATGACCGTGGCCTTGAACAAGCCTGTCCCGGCCGCGGATCCGATGCAGGCGATGACTGCAGGTGCCGGCCCGCGCGCGGCCTCGGGTGACGTCGCACCCGTCTCCGCTGAAGTGATGGAGCGGGACCTCGCCCTGGTGCAGGCCTTGCAGCGGGCGAAGAGGCATTTCGGGGAGCGCGAGTTCGCCGAGGCCGCGCGGGTCCTTTCTCCGTTCTCCCCTCAGCAGTTGAAAAACCCCGAGGTGCGTCTCTATTTCGCGGCAAGCAGGTTCTGCGCCAATCCTGGTGACTCCAGCATCCAGGCAGGAGTCGAGCAGGACCTCAGGGCCGTGCTCAAGGACACCCGAAGCCTCGTCGCCCTCGAGATCATGGGATCACTGTGCATGGAGCAGGGGAGGTGGGCCGAGGCGCTGGACTGGCTCTCGCAAGTCATCGCCCTGAAGCCCTCCGACGTCGATGTGCTGGAGAAGTCCGGCGCGTGCGCGCTTGCCGCGGGTGATCTGCCGCGAGCAAAGAACCATCTCGAAAAGGCCGCTGCGCTTCGCCCAAACGATTCGAACCTCTGGTACGAAGCGGGCAGCGCGTATGCCGCCGCAGGCCAGCACGAGGAAGCCCTCGCGCGGTTCGAGAAATGCCTTGAACTCGAGCCGCGTCACCACGGCGCTCGCGATCAGGCAGCTCGATGCCTGCACATGCTTGGAAGAAACGCGGAGGCAACAGAGTTGGCGGGAGCAAAAGAATGGCGCTGAAGAAAGGCGTGCTCGTTATGACGTTCGCTCTTGCTGCATCATCCTGCTTCGCGGCACTTGAGCTCCACGTCGCCCCGCTTGCAGTGATCGATGATTCGGGCGGCTCTGCCCCCGGGACGTTGAACCCCGGGGAGGATCTGGTCCGGAGTCTTTCAGAATTCGCGGGAGGGAGTGCCTTTGTGGTTCGAGCGGTGGAAAACCCGCCGGCATCGCCCATCCGCACATATCTCGATGCGGCCAGACTCTGCCAGAGCAGGGGCTACGGTTACCTGCTCTTCGGGTTCGTGAAGCGTGGTGAGTTCTCCGTGACGGCAGAGGTGAAGCTGCTGGACGCCGAGAAGGCGGTGGTTGCGGCGAGCTTCTTCAACACCGACGATTCGAGCCACTATCCGCGGCTGATGAAGAACCTTGCGGTGCGCATCGAGGACTATTTTGCCGCGGACATCGGGTTGAACCCTCCGAAGAGGAAACAGGAAACCCAGCGCAACCTGCTGAGCATCCCCGTGTCTCTCGGGTACTGGACGCCGGCCGGCGGGGAGTGGAGCACCGTGCTCGCAGGTCTGGCCAGCGTGAGTCTCGGGGCTCGGTTCGTTCCCGCGAATCCGCTCTTCACGTTTCTGGCCCGGCCGTGGTTCGTGGCCCTGGGGATCCAGGCGGAATACTCGCTCGGGCTGAACCAGCCCGGTTACGAGAGCTTTCTGCTGCACGAGGCGCGGGTACGATTCCCCGTCGAGCTCGGCGCCGAGATCTCGACCGGGCATGTGATCGCGGTTCTTGGAGGACCGCTGTTCATCGTGGATGCGATCGTCCAGGACCGATTGTATGCGTCGTCGAGCACATCCGTCACCACCGTCGGGGGCGTGTCTCTCGGAGCATACTATCGTTATGCAATCTCGGAGGCCATCTCCTTGGGCTGCGCCGCCGTCGTCGACATCGCCATGTATGCAACTCCGCTGGTGACCGTTTCTCCCCGCTTCGATATCGAGTTCACGCCGCATCGGGCATCGAAGGAGAAAGGCAATGAATAAGGCCGTGATTCTTCTTTCGCTCCTGCTGGTTTCCTGCAGTGCCGGCTTCCTGGACCAGATGGGGAGAGTGCTCGCGGATCCTT
>JBEKXR010000050.1:0-12984 GCA_049511935.1 Spirochaetia bacterium
AGATAGGCGACGTTCTTCCAGAGCGCGTCACGAAGGCTGGAGTCCCTGGTGGCCACTTCCAACGCTTTCATCATCCCCGCCACCACCGGTGGCGACGGAGCGCAGGAGAAGTTCCAGGGGGAAGAATACCCCTTGAGATATTGAATGATTCGAGCATTGGAACAGATGAACCCGCCCACTCCGCCGAAAGACTTGCTCAAGGTGCCAAAGCTCATGCCGACTTCATGCTCGAGACCGAAATGCTCGGCGACACCGCGGCCGTTGGGGCCGAACATGAGGGTGGAATGGGCTTCATCGATGTACGTGGCAGCCTTGTAGTGCGCGCACACCTTCATTATTTCAGGCAGCCTGACCAGGTCCCCATCCATGGAATACACGCCCTCGAAGGCCACCAGCACACGTTTGCCTTTGCACTTCTCCAGCATCGCCTCCAGGGAGGAGGGATCGTTGTGGGAGAAGAACAGCATTTTTGCCCCGGAGAGGGTGCCGCCGTCGATCAGGCTCTTGTGGCACTTTTCGTCCAGGACGAACATGTCGCCCTTGCGGAGAAGGCCCTGGATGGCGCCGACGTTCCCCCCCAACCCGCTGGAAAACAGCAGGCAGTCTTCCTTCTGCTTGAACTCCGCCAACCGCCGCGCGAACTCCACGTGCAGGTCGAATGTCCCGGAGAGAAGCGGGGCACCGGAAGCGCCCATCCCGTAGAGATCCAACGCGTCCTTTGCCGCCTGGATCACCTCGGGATGCGAAGAAAGCCCGAGGTAATTGTAGGAGGTCATGTTGATGACCTTGTGACGGCTCCCGTCGAGGCTGCTCAGGACCTCCGTGCCCGCGCGAGGAGCGGCAAGGAGCTGCTGCCCGAAGAGGCGCATGGCCTCCTGGATTTTCGGATGCTCGATCCACGACTGGAAGTCACTCGGAGGGGCGAGGACGTCCGGGCTGTCGTTGAAGAAGAAATCCGCCAGGCTGAAACTGAGGGCCTTGTCAGCCATTTCCCTTGTTCACGTATTCGAGGAATTTGTCGGCCAGCTGGTCGATGTTGTTGATGTCCGTGAGCTCCGACCGGGGAACCTTGATTTTCAGCTCCCGCATGGACGTGGAGACTACTTCGATCATGTCCAGGCTGTTCGCGCCATAATCTTTCATGGATTTCCCCGGGTCGATGCTGGCGGCGTCGATATCGTCGCTGTTCGCGGCGATGTTCTTCTTGATCACTTCGATCACCGCTTCTCTTGTCATTGCACGCTCCTTTTCGAGTTCAGGTTTCCTGGCCAGGGGACCGCTCCGACAGGTAGCGGCCCATCGCATTATCCCGGAAGGGCAGCCCGTAGTCAACGCTGATTATCTGGCCGTTCACCGCGTCCATGAGGCCGCTGCACATGGCAAGGACGGCCTTGCCGCACTCCCCCGGGGTGAGGATCTGGCTTTCAGGAATACCCTGGGCCGCCATGTACGGGAAAAACTCCTCCCCGAAGATTGCCCTGAAGGAATCGGTGTTCACCGTGCCGAATCGCAGCACGTTGACACGGGATCCCTCGGCGAGAAGGTGCACGGAGAGGTACCGGGAAAAGAACTCGAGCAGGGCCTTGGAAGCCGCCACGAAGTCATATCCCGGATAGTAGTGGTCCGGGCCGTCGCTGGAGATCGCCAGAACGTACCTTGGAGAGCTGCCGAACCGCTCCTTGATCCTTCGCGCATAATCGATGAGCGGCCAGGTGCTGTATTCCAGGGTCTTGAAGAGGGACCGTTTCTTGTAGTCGGCGAGCGTGAGGGTGCGCAGCGCAAAGCTCACATTGCTGATGAAGATGTCGATCTTCTGAGCGGCCGCGGAGAGCTCCTCCATCAGCCGGCCGGTGTCCTGCTCGTCCGCCGCGTCGGCCTCGTAGAACCCCGGGCGCAGCGCGCCGCGCGCCTCGAATTCCCGCGCCACCTCCTCCCGATTGGCGCTTCCCCACTTATAGGTCAGGAAAACCTGCGCGCCGGCTTCCGCGAGCGCGAGCGCCGATGCGAGACCGATCCCTTTTGTCCCCCCGGTGATGAGGGCAGTTTTCCCCCGTAAATCCACGCCGACCATGCTCTTCGCTTCCTTTCCTCACTCCGGGTAAAGCTCCTGGATCGTCCGCCGGGTTTCCGGGAAAGAAAAGCTGATTCGGTGCATCAGGTCTTCCTGGTGCCGTGCGTCGATCAGAAGCTTCTTTTTTTTCAGGCTCAAAGCGTGCTTCAGAAGCGAGATGGACCTTCCGTCTTTCTCCGCGATCTGCTCCGCGATGTCCCGGGCCTTGGTCAGCACCTCGGTGCGGGGCAGGATGTAGTTGACGTGGGTTCCCCTGCCCTCGAGCTCGCTGCCCCGGAAGCGTTTGCCGGTGAACATCATCTCATTCGCCAGAAATGGGCCGACGAGCTCGGCAAGCAATGTGGTGCAGCCCATGCCGGGAGTAAAACCAAGGCTCATGAAAACCGCCCCATAACGGCTCTCCCGGGCCGCAATGACGATGTCGCAGCAGAATCCCACCGCGAGGCCGCCGCCGATGGCATGTCCCTCCATCGCGGCGATGATCGGAAAGGGAAGCTCGAGAAGACGCTCGCAGATCACGAGGTCCCTGGCCGCGGCCTTTCCTTCGCACAGATCCAGCAGCGCCTGTTTTTCCGCTCCCCCGCAAAAAACGTCCTGAAGCCCGCAGAGAATCAGCACCTTGGTCCGGCGTTCCCGTTCCAGCTCATCCAGGGCGTGCAGGAACTCGGTGATGAACTGCGCGGAGAAAACATTGCGGGCCTTCGCGTCGTCCATCTTCAAGCAGGAGATCCCTGAGGGTTCCGAGGTCAGCTTCATCCGGTTGCTCACGGCGGTCCCTCCTTCTTCTCATTCCTGCGGGGAAGGATCAGAGGCCGCTCCGGCCTGAACCGGGAGAACCAGGCCGGTACATTCCCCTCCTGGAACGCCCTCACGCCTTCCACGGTGGACGGATCACGCATCATCTCCATCAGCCGGCGCCGTGCGAGAACGCCTCCCTCTTCCGGGGTTGTGCCGATCAACTCCGCGGTAAACTCCTTGGCGGCCGCCAGCGCCCGGGGTGAGGAGCACAGGAGACGCTTGAAGATCTCCCGTACCCTGCGCTCACCATCCGCGTGAGGTACGATCTCGTCCACGAGGTTCAGGCGCAGCGCCTCGGACGCGGAGATCCGGCGGGAGCTCATCACCAGGTAGCGGGCCTTCTGCGGCGCCATTCGCAGGGCAAGCATGTACGGCAGGACGTTTGCGGGGATCAGGCCGAAGATCACTTCTCCGAGCTCGAAGGAAGCCTGCTCTCCGGCCACCACGATGTCGCAGGCGCACACGAGCCCCACTCCGCCCGCCTTCACCTCTCCTTCTACAAGACAGACGACTGGAAGAGCCGCGGAAAAGATGCTCTGCAGTATGCCGGCATATCGGGCGACGGCGCTCTCCGCCTTTGCGCGGGAGGCCTGCGACGCGGGTGCGGCCAACCGAGCCAGGTCCATGCCCAGACAAAAAGCCGGACCACTGGAGCGGAGAAGGATGGCGCGCACGCGCTGATCCTTCAGCGAATGGTCGAATGCCGATGCGAGATCATCAAGGCCTTCAGGGGTCAGGAGGTTGCCGTTCTCTCCATCGTTCAGGGTGATTACTGCAACGCGGGAGTCCTCGTACTGCTCGATCACAGCCACCGGCTAGCTCCACTCATATGAACGGTAAAAGTCCTTGACCTGGCGAAGAACGAGGCGTTTCTTGCCCTGATAGTGCAGGCCGTACCAGCCCTCGGGAAGAGAGAAGTCGGGAGTGAAGCAGGGCTGCTCGATGGCCTGTTCCCGCATCTTTTCGATCGTTTCGTATTCCGCCACGCTCACCTCACGGCGCGCATCCAGCTCTTCGTCGATGCCCATCCGAGCGACCACCTCCCTGGCCTCGGGACACAGCTTTCCGCTGTAGAACTCGCCTATTGCTCCGGAACCGTAGGAGAAGAAGCCGATGCGATCCCCGGCCTTTGCGCCCGACGTCCTCATCGCGACCCCGCAGATCCCGAGGAAGTTGCTCGCACCGTAAGTCGAGCCGACACGGCGGGCGTAATGCAAGGAAGGCTGCACCTTCTGCGTGAAGTTTTCCCGAATCTCGAGCTTCGTGCGCGGCCGCGCCAGGTTGAGAAGGGTGCGGTGGGCCTGGAAGGCCATTCCCGGGAAGGGCGTATGGTAGCAGTTGTGTGCGAAGTAGCTGTCGAAATCCACGGCCTCGCCGTTTCCGTCCACGTAGTCTCGATAGGAGCCTTCCAGGGCATCGAGATAGGTGTAGAGGCTGACTTCGTTGTTCCCCACCTCGTGCCGCGCGCTCGGTCGAAAGGTGTCGTAGACGTCCGAAGTCCAGGTCCCTCTCTTCGAAAGCTCGTACTCGATGACCCGGGGAGCCTCGCTCACAAGAGCGGCCGCGGCAACACCGCCGAGGACGAACTCTTCCTTCGCGTTCAGATGCATGCGGGAGAAGTCCGTGGAGATGACCAGGGCCTTGCGTCCGCGATTCAGCCCCGAGGCGATCCAGTTGAGCGCCGTGTCCAGGGCGGCCACGCCGCTGTAGCAGGCATGTTTCGTCTCGAAGTTGCGCACGTTGGAGGGCAGACCCAGGGCACCGTGGATATTGGTGCTGATGGGTTTGCCGAAGTCCACAGAGCTCTCGGTACCGACGACGAGCATTCCGATGGCCTGCCTGTCCTCTCCCTCCAGCATCGGGCCGGCCGCGTTGGCCCCCATGGTCACCGTGTCCTCGTAGAGGGGATTCAGGGAACGCGTATCGATCAGGAAGTCCGCGACCACCTTCTGAGGGTCCACGCCCCTGGCCTCTGCCAGCTTTTTCTGGTCCAGGATGAGGGAGCTGCCGTAGATGTTGATCTTCTCGATGCCGATGCGGCGCATAGTACTCCTTACGGCGCGTAGCTGAGCCCGCCGGCCACGCGGATCACCTCGCCGTTGATGAACCCGGCTTCTGCGCCCGCGAGATAATGCACGAGGCTGGCGATCTCCTCCGCGGTGCCGATTCGCTTCATCGGGCAGTATTCCAGCCAGATGTCGTGCAGCTTCGTGGCCATGTGCTGGTCTGTCATGTCCGTTTCCACGTAGCCGACGGTGACGATGTTGGACGTGATGCCGCGGGGACCATATTCGCGCGCAAGGGTCTTCGTGAGTCCGATGAGCCCGGCCTTGGCCGCGGCATAATTGACCTGCCCGCTGGAGCCCTCCTGCGCGAGCGAGGAGATATTGATGATGCGTCCCCAGCGCGCGCCCATGAGGTGAGTGAGAAAGCTGCGAATCACGAAGAACGGGCCGGAGAGATCGGCGGAGATCACCTCCTGCCACTGTTCATCGCTCATCATCGCCGCCGTGTTGTTCCTGACGATGCCGGCGTTGTTCACCACGATGCCCACGCTCGGAAAGTCCTCCATGACCTCGTCCGCCACTCTCTCCACCTCGCCGCTGTCCCTGACATCCATCCTGTAGGCTTTCACGGCGACCGCGGCGTTCAGCCCGGCAGCCAGGGTCTGGGTCTCCCGCATGGCCGGCTCGTTGCCGACGTAGGTGAATGCGGTCGGGAACCCCTCTCGAACGAGTCGCAGCACGATGGCCCGGCCGATCCCGCGGGAACCCCCTGTCACGAAGGCAGCTGGTGATCCTGGTTCCATTTCCTATCCCTCGTACCGCCTGATCAGGCTGCAGGCATTGATTCCGCCGAAGCCGAAGGAGTTTTTCAGCATGCAGTGGATCCTGTGTTCGACGGGGCCCTTCGCGCACACGTCCAGGTCCACCTCCGGGTCCAGGCGGTCGATATTGATCGTGGGATGGAGGCGGCCGTGCTTCATCTGGAGCAGTCCGGCGATCGTCTCCACGATCGGCGATGCCCAGCACGTGTGCCCCAGCATCGATTTGGGGGCGTTGAGCTTCATTCGGTACGCATGCGTGCCGAATGCCTCCTTGATGGCCCTGATCTCTTCCAGGTCCCCGCCCGGGGTGCCCGTGGCATGGCAGCTCGCGAAGTCGACTTCAGATGGATCAGTCCCGGTGGATGCGAGCAGCTCGCGAATCAGGCGTGCCTGAATCCCCGCGGCAGGCGCCGGCAGGTGACAGGCGTTCGCATTGGCCCTCACGCCCAGGACTTCGCCGTAGATCCGCGCACCGCGGTTCAAGGCATGCTCGAACTCTTCCAGCATCAGCGTCCCGGCCCCGTGAGAGTAGACAAAACCGGCGCGATCGGCATCGAATGGCCGTGAGGCCTTCTCCGGCTGCTCCTGGAATTCCGGTTTCACGACGACGGCGTTGATGATCACCGAAGCCTGGATGTCCCCGGGGGACATATCGAAGAGGCCCCCGGCGATCACCGCCGTCTCGCACTCCCCGCTCACGATGTCGCGAAAACCCTCTCGAAGGGCCAGGTTGCCGCTGGCGCAGGCTCCACCGATCGTGAATGTGGGCCCATGAAGGCCCAGGATTTCCGTGATGACGGCCGGCACATTCGGATCGATGCCCTCGACCCCGCTGAGAGGATCCATGGCCTCCTCATCATCGAAGAAACGCTTGGAGTTTTCGTGGATGTAGTTCGAGTTCAGGTTATGCCCGCCCACGATCACGCTGGTGCGGAATGGATCGACCCCGGTTGCGAACAGTCCCGCGTCATGCCAGGCAGAGAGGGTGCAGAGAACGGACGCTTTCGCGGAAAAGGTGGTGGAGCGGAAGATCTTCTTTGCCTTCTTGAAGGTGTCAGGCGCGAGCACGCCCTTGAAACGCTCCAGGGCGGCCAGGCAGTCGTAATCCCCGAGGTCGCCCCCGATTTTGCATTCGATCCTGTTCATATCCAGGGACTTCCACCGTCGGATACCGGATTGCCCGCGAATAAGGTTCTGATAGTACCCTTCGAGAGTGTCACCAAGCGGGTTGATTGTCCCCATGCCGGTGATCACGACGCGGCGCTTCATCTCGAGCGCCAAGACTCATTCCATCCCATATGAGGGGAGTGTAAGATTTCATGACTCATCATTTCAATAGCTGCATCAGCCCGAGCCCAATCTATGAAATAAACGGCAATGCGTCAGCCAGGGGATGGTGTCAGCTCATCGGAAACGGAGAGAATCACGGGCATGAAGCCAGTCGGGTATCAGTCAGTGTACGTGGCCGCCATGTTCAGATATCATGAATAGGAAGAAGAGCCGAATGCCGAGCCCTCGATTTACGTTGTCATTCCAGACCGCTCTGCCCGATGACTACCAGAAGGATGCCGCCTTTCGATCCCTTCTCGACGCGCTGCGCGATCTTGGTTTCTGGGGCGTCGAGCTCAATGTCGGCGACCCGCGCGACTGCAGGGCCGAGACCATCGGCAGCTTCCTGGCCGGGTTCGGTCTTGAGGTGTCGATGCTCGCGACGGGATTGACCGCCAAACGCCTCGGACTGTCCCTCTCCCATCCCGAGGAAGATGCGCGCCGGCGATCAGTGGACAAGTGTCGCGAGATGATCGAATGGGCGGCCGCTGTTCGGGCCGGCCTCATCATCGGGTTTCTCAAGGGTGGCGTCTCTCCGGACCCTGCAGGATCGCGGGCGCGCCTCAGGAAATCCCTCGAGCAGATCGTACCCTTTGCTTCCGAGCGCTCCACGCCGATTCTCGTGGAAGCGACGAACCGCTACGAATCGTCGGTGGCCAACACGCTCGAGGAAACTGTCGCCCTCCTCGAGGGTCTCGACGTCGCCCACGCCCGCGTGCTTCCCGACACGTTTCATATGAATATCGAGGAAGCGGACATGTTCGGGAGCCTCTCGCGCTACCGCGCCCGTTTCATCTCTCTCCATCTCTCCGACAACAACCGTCGATTTCCGGGATTTGGCTCCATCGATTTCCGACGCGTCATCCATCACCTGAGAGATATCGGCTACGAGGGGCGGCTCGCTATCGAGGGCAATCCTGGCGGGGATGTCGTAGAGGACTTGCGGCAGTCAATGAAGTGCCTCGGGCCGCTGCTCGCCAGATTGCGTGCTCCATCGGGTTTCGTCGAATCGTGAAGTTGTCAACGGACTGCTAGCGGGAATCCTTCCAGGCATCCACGAAGTGCCGCAGGTTGCGCTTCGTCCGGTCTGACGTATCGTAGATGCCATCCACCGGCGACAGGATGAAGCCGTTATCGGGGGCCAAGATCTCCAGAGTGTCCTGGACCGTCTGGCGGATCTGATCCGGGGTGCCCGCCTCCACTGTCATCGATCCGTTCACGCCGCCCAACAGGCACATGCGCCCCCGGGCTTTCACCTTGACAGCTCGCAGGTTGTAGCCACCCTGAACCGGATCCACTCCGAGCAGCACATCCACGCCGGCCTCCAGGATCATATCGAGCAGCGGCATCGCGCCTGTGGTCATGATGTAGCCGAACTTGACGCCCCGGGCGTACGCGGTCTCCACTTCCTTTTTCAGATGCGGCAGGATGAACCGGCGGTACATCCCGGGCGACCAGAAGTCGCTGCCCTCGTACCACCCCCGACGCACCCACAGGTCGATGCCTTCATCCAGCGCGACCTGCATCCGGGCCAGGTTCCAGTCGGCGATCATGTGGAGGAGCTCCGTGACAAGTGTCGGCTGATCAGCGGTCAGGAAGACGAGCTCCTGCAGGCCGCAGAGCCAGGCCGCCATGTCAGCCAGCACTCCCCATTGGTAGACGCGTAGGAGGTCCCGTTCCCGGGCCAGCTCGCGGTTGGCATGCGATGCAGCGCGGAAATATGCGATAACCTCCTCATCCGGGGGCAGCAGGAGATGCGCGAGTGACTTCAGGTCTGAGGCCGTGGTGACCAGGTTCTTGCGGGCCCGCGCGATGATGAAGTCGTCAGCGAACAGGAGCCGGTCGCCGTAGGGCCAATCCTCCGTCTGATTGGCCGAGACGTGCAGCGGTCCCGCGGGTGTACGGTATTCGCGGTGGAGGACGGGATACCGCGCCCCCGGGATGGACTCTCGCCACTCGCGGATGTGCACCTCAGGGTGACAGTGGACCGGCAGGCCGCGGAGAGTCACGTTGACCTTCCCGGGATAGTCGTGCTGGTAGCCGCGCAGATCGCGAGGATCGCCGGGCCTGGTCACGGACCAGGAGGGCAGCACGACCAGCGGGTCCAGGCCCCAGTCGGCCTGGGCGGCGATCAGGTTCGGCTCGCCCGGGAACCACGTGTCCATAGCATGCAGCAACATGAAGCAGCATGGTGTGTGATCGACGGGCTGACAGGACAAAGCGCGAAGAAGTCGCTCCCTAGACGACAGGCTCACCACCGGACACCCCTTTCTGCAGAACGATCGACAGAACAGTGAGGAGAACTCTCTCTCTTCTGGAAAAGGCAGCTAGCGGGCTCCGGCCAGTATCCGTTCCAGGTCGGTGACGCTCACGTCCGTCTTGGCATAGTCGCCGTACACGCTGCCGTGACGGACCACCACCAGGCGATCCGCGATGTCGTGGACGTGGATCATGTTGTGCTCGATGAGGATGACGGAGACTCCTTTCGCCTTGACCTCCTCAATGATCGAGAAGACCTTCTGGGTCTGCTTGACCGAGAGAGCGGAGGTCGGCTCGTCGAGGATGAGGAGCTTGCCGCCGAAGTAGTACGTACGGCCAATGGCGACTGCCTGTCTCTCCCCTCCTGAAAGCGCGGAGACGGGAGTTGTCGGGTTGAGGTCCTTGATGCCGATATCGCGCAGGATCTGGGCCGTTCGGTCGTTCATCTGCTTCACGTCCAGAAAGCGCAGGGGTCCCAGCCTGTGCGTGGGCTCCGCGTGAAGGAAGAAGTTGCGCGCGATGCTCAGCGTGTTGACGAGCGCCAGGTCCTGGTAGACGGTCTGGATCCCAAGGGCGCGGGCATGCTCGGGAGAGTCCAGCACGATCGCTTTGCCTTCCCAGAGGATTGTGCCCCCGGTGGGTTTGTAGAATCCGCAGATGATCTTGATCGCTGTTGACTTGCCCGCGCCATTGTCACCGACGAGCCCGATGACCTCGCCGGGTCGCACGGTGAAGCTCACGTTCTCCAGGGCCACGACCGAGCCGAACCGCTTGGACAGGTTGCGCACCTCGAGGCGACATCCGTTTGGACTGTTTCCCATTGTCGGTGCTTCCCTTACTTCATTTGCGCGACGCGCCGCGAAATGGAGGTGTTGATGACGACCGCGATGATGACGATCGCCCCGACGAAGGTCTGGTACCAGAAGGTCGGCGCCCCCGCCAGGATGAGCCCGCTGTTGATCATGGACATGAGGACGGCGCCGAGCATGGCACCCAGCACGCTCCCCGCCCCTCCCGTGAGAAGGGTGCCACCGATGACCGCCGCCGCAATTGCCTGCAGCGCCAGGTTCTGGCCGTATAAAGGCGCCATCGATCCCTGCTGCCCGAGGGTGAACAAGGCAGAGACCCCTGCGAGAAGGCCCATGAACCCGAAGGCGAAGAGCTTGACGCGGCCCGCGGGAACACCGACGGCGCGCGCGGCATCGGCGTTTCCGCCGACGGCGAAGATCCAGTTGCCGAGCGCCGTGCGTCCAAGCAGGACGATCGCGATGATCCCGATCCCCACCCACCAGAACACGGACGAATAGAACTGGTAGCCCAGAGCCCCGCCGATCACCCTGATGAGGGGATCGTTCGGTTTCACCGCCACGAAATAGCCCTTGCTCAGGGCAAGGGTGAGCCCGAACCAGACCAGCCACGTGCCAAGCGTCGTAATGAACGAGGGGATCCGCGTTCCGAGTGTGATCCCCCCGTTCGCCAGCCCAATGGCTGTCGAAATCAGCAGGCCGAAGATGACGGCGAGCCAGGTGGGAAATCCGCCCGACGTGCTCAGGAGCCCGATGGCGATGCCGCTGAAGGCGTAGTTGGAGCCGACGGAGATGTCGAACTCACCCGCGATGATGAGGATGGCCGCGCCGATGGCGGCCACGCCGAGCTGCGCGGAAGCAGTGAGGATGGCTCCGATGTTGCGCGGCGAGAGAAACGTGGTCGGCGCCAGGATCACGAAGCCGAGGATGACGATCAGAAGCGCGAGCAGAACCATCAGCTCCGGCACGCGGACCACGCGGTGCATGAGACTCGGACGAATCGTCCGCGGGCTCTCGGTGGCACCATCCTCTTCGACGCTGTTCATGAGAAGCCTCCCCTCCTGCATGATTGAGGCCCGGCGGCTGCCCGTGAAACGGGCAGCCATACCGGGAGACCAGATTTCAAGGAAACGTGAGGACGGATCAGCCCTGCCCGTTTTTGACGAGCGTGGCCCAGGTATCGATGTTGGACTTGTCCACCTTGCCGAGGCCCGTGTTGAAAATCGGCTGCGGGTCGAAGTGATACTTGACGCTCATGTAGAGGAGGTAGGCCGCAGTGGTGGCGATGTAGTAGGGCTGCTCGTTCGCGGTGAATGCCATCTCTCCGCTCTTGATCATCGTGATCGCTTCAGGAGTGATGTCCCACCCGACCAGCCCGATCTTGCCGACGTACCCGCCGTTCTCCAGCACCTTGGCGCCGGGTAGATAGCTCAGCGGACCCATGGTGAGCAGCGCGCGCACGCTCGGATTCTTGGCGATGTAATTCTGGATCACGGCCTGCGACTGCGCGGGATCGTCACCCGGGGTCGCAAGCTCATCCACCGTTACGCCCTTCGGAGTGAGGACGCTCTTGATCCCGTTGGAGCGGAGCGTGAGGGAGACGTTGCCCGCCTCGTGGTTGATGACAACGACCCGATCTCCGCCGGCGAGCTTGAATGCCGCCAGGGCTCCCTTTCCGACTTCCTGTCCCGCAGCGAAGCTGTCTTCCCCGACGTAACAGATGTAGGGGATGTTCGGGCTCGGATTGTCAGGGTCGGGGACCGTATCAAAGGCGATCACGGGGATGCCCAGTTTTTTGGCATCCTGCAGCGGGGCGGCAAATCCCTCTTCATTGTCGATGGTGATTCCGATGCCGTCCGGCTTGGCGGCGATGGCGGAATTGAGCTGCTTGATCAGCTCGTTCACATCACCTTGCTTCTGCGGATAGACGTACACGATCTTGACGTTCAATGCTTTCGCGGCGTCGTTGACGCCATTGATGAAGGGTTGCCAATACGCGTCACCCGGGCCGCCGTGAGAGACGAAGTAGAACGTATACGCGGGCTTTGAAGGCACAGCCCCTTTCTCTCCCTGTCCTGTTGCGAAAATAAAAGTTGCCGACGCGAAGGAGAGAACCAGCACTGTCAAACCGATCAGAAAAGATCTTCTCGTCATGACACTTGCCCTCCTTAGGCAGATTGGATATGTAACTTACTATAACATGCGATGTTTTGGTGTCAACTTAAAATTCTATTTTTTCTCATTTTTATTTTATAAAATTACTGGCCTTATTGACAGTAATTTGCGCTGTATGCTAGGCTATTTTATGGCCAATATTCCAGCGAGGTGAGGAGGTTTCGTCATGCCTGGTTCTGGAGCCTATCTTTTTGGTGACGAAGAGCGTAAAGAAGTGCTCGACGTTCTTGAAACCGGGTACCTTTCCCGCTACGGCCAGGAAAGCGACCCACGTTTCAAGCACAAGGTCGTTACGCTGGAACAGGAGTTCGCGAAGAAAATCGGGGTAAAGCACGCCCTTGCCACCAACGGAGGCACGAGCTCACTCATGGCGGCATTGGTGGCCCTGGGCGTGGGCAGAGGAGATGAGGTCATCGTGCCCGGCTATACCTTCGTCGCTTCCATCTCGGCGGTCATCGCCGTAGGCGGCACACCAATCCTCGCGGAGGTCGATGAATCGCTGACGCTGGATCCTTCCGACATCGAGCAGAGGATCTCCAGGCGCACCAAGGCCATCGTTCCCGTGCACATGCTGGGCAATCCCAGCGACATCGATGCCATCATGGCCGTTGCCAGGAAGCACAAGATCCCGGTGCTGGAGGACGCCTGCCAGTCCCTGGGGGCCAGCTACAAAGGAAAGATGACCGGCGCATGGGGCGCGATCAACGCGTTCTCTCTGA
>JBEKXR010000051.1:0-12950 GCA_049511935.1 Spirochaetia bacterium
CGTCGTCGTGCCCACTCACTGGTCACAGATCGCGACCGATATCCTTGCCCAGAAGTACTTCCGCAAACGCGGGGTTCCCGCGGCTGCCGCAATGGCAGTCGCCGCAGTTGCTGCCGGAACCAGCGGTGCGTCCGCCGCAGCCGGCGGTGCCGCCGCGGGCACGACGGCCGGCACCGGGCAGGATGCCGCCACGCGGGGTGAGACGGACGCACGCCAGGTCTTTCACCGGCTCGCCTTCACGTGGATGGATTGGGGCAAGAGGTACAAGTACTTCTCCACAGAGCAGGACGCGCAGGCCTTCTACGACGAGATGTGCTGCATCCTGGCCCGGCAGATGGGCGCGCCGAACTCACCCCAGTGGTTCAACACGGGGTTGTACGCCGCGTACGGCCTGAAGGGGCCTGCCCAGGGCCACTATTTCGTCAATCCCGATACCGGTGAGGTGGAGAAGGCAACGAGCGCCTACGAGCGCCCTCAGCCCCACGCGTGCCAGCCCTACCACGCGCCCGTCTCGACTCCGTTCGGCCCGGTCGCGATTGGTTCAATCGTCGAAGGAGGCCTCGTCGGCCTTGAAGTATTCGACGGAACGGACGACGGACGGGGCACGACCAGGGTGATCGCAGTTGCCGAGAACGGCGTAAAGCCGGTCTTCCGGGTCATTCTGAAAAACGGGGCTGCCCTTGAGGCCACGGGCGATCACCTGGTACTCGCATCCAGGGAACGCCGCGGTGAAGCGCAGTGGGCTCGCGTTGACGAGCTGTCGCCGGGAATGCGGCTGCGGCTTTCCACTGCCAGCGAGGTGAAGGAGCAGAACAAGGTTGACCCGGCGGCTGTCGACGAAGCCGCCCTCGTCGGGTGGCTTCACGGGGACGGCTTCGTCGGGAAGTACGAAACATCCACGAACCGCAGCCTGACGCTGGAGTTCATGACGGTCAATGAAGACGAGTACAACTTTGTTCTGGAGCGGATAGAACGCGTGTTTCCCGGCGTCCACTACCACGTCAGAACCGTGGAATCTGAAAATCCCGAACTGGAGATTCGAAGGATCCGGCTCTACGGAGAGTGTCTGCGAAGTTTCGTCGATCAGTATCACCTGTTGGATACACCGTCAGAACGAACGATTCCGAATGCTGTCGTCCGTGGCGGCCGGACTGCTCAGGCCGCGTATCTGCGATCTTTGTTTCAAGCCGATGGAACGGTGCGTCTCAGGAACAGGAGCTCTCGAACATCGGACGTGGTATTGACCACCACATCGCCGCGTCTTGCGGACAGCGTCCAGACTCTTCTCATGAACCTGGGAATCTATGCTCGGCTGCAGCAGGGCCTCGACAGGAGAGAAAACCGGGCGACGCCTTACCACGTTTCAATCGGGTATGCCGAGTCGCGGTCCCTCTTCAACGAGCACGTGGGGTTTATTTCTTCCGAAAAGCAGGCGAAGCTGACTGTGGCATGCTCAGATCGCTTCCCGGGCAAGAATGTCCCTGCAATGAGGGAGGAAGCGGTTCTCCGGCTCGAGTTCGCCGGGCTCCAGCAGGTCTATGACATCCAGACTCTCAGCGGTCAGTACCTCTCGAACAATATCGTGGTGCACAACTGTTTCATCCTCTCCATTGAGGATGACCTGGTGAACGAGGGCGGGATCATGGACCTCATCACCCGGGAGGCGCGCCTGTTCAAGTACGGGTCGGGCACCGGCACGAACTACTCGAAGCTGCGCGCCTCCAGCGAGTCTCTCTCGGGGGGCGGCGTGTCTTCGGGGCTCCTCTCGTTCCTCAAGGTGAGCGATCGCTCAGCCTCGTCGATCAAGAGCGGCGGCACGACACGCCGGGCCGCACGCATGGTGACCCTGGACGCCGATCACCCCGACGTCTTCCGCTACATCGACTGGAAGGCGGAGGAGGAGCGCAAGGTCGCTGCGATGGTCACCGGCAGCAGGGTCCTGCGCCGGCACACGAAGAGGATCCTGGAAGCCTGCCGCCTCCGACCGGAAGACAATGGCAACGGGAAAAGCACGACGGCATTCGATCCCCGCAAGAACAAGGACCTGGAGCGCGCGGTGAAGGAGGCGCTCCTTGATGAAGTCCCCGCCTCCTGGGTCCACCAGGTGATCCAGCTGGCCGAGCAGGGAATCTGGGACTTCGAACCGGAGGAGTTCACAACCGACTGGGACAGCGAGGCGTACAACACCGTGAGCGGCCAGTCCTCCAACAACTCCCTGAGGCTCACCGACACGTTCATGGAGGCGGTACTCGACGACGGCTGGTGGGAACTGGTGAACCGCACGGACGGCAAGACCAGGGAGCGCGTGAAGGCGCGCGAGATCTGGGATCGCATCGCCACCGCGGCGTGGCTGTGCGCAGACCCGGGCCTGCAGTTCCACACCACGGTGAACGACTGGCACACCTGCCCGCAGGACGGAGAGATCCGGGCGTCCAACCCGTGCTCGGAATACATGTTCCTCGACGACACGGCGTGCAACCTCGCATCGCTCAACCTCATGACCTTCTACGATGAGCAAACCGGGGAGATCCGCATCGATGATCTGCGCCACGCCATCCGGCTGTGGACCATCGTGCTCGAGATCAGCGTGCTCATGGCCCAGTTCCCCGCGCGCGAGATCGCCCGCAAGAGCTACGATTTCCGCACCCTCGGCCTCGGGTACGCGAACCTCGGCACCCTTCTCATGGTCATGGGAATCCCCTATGACAGCGCGGAGGGCCGCGCCATCGCGGCGGCCCTGTCCGCCATCGTGTCCGCCGAAGCCTATGCCACATCGGCCGAGATGGCCGCGGAGCTCGGGCCCTTCCCGCGTTTCACGGCGAACAGGGAGGACATGCTCCGTGTCATCCGCAACCACGGACGGGCCGCCTACGGCGCGGCCCCCGAGGAGTACGAGGGCCTCTCCGTCATCCCCCAGCCCATCGACGCGCTGTTCTGCCCGCCGGACATGATGGCCGCGGCGCGGCGCGCGTGGGACAGGGCGCTCTCACTCGGAGAGAAGTACGGCTACAGGAACGCGCAGGTCACCGCGATCGCCCCCACGGGGACGATCGGACTGGTCATGGACTGCGACACCACGGGCGTCGAGCCGGACTTCAGCCTCGTGAAGTTCAAGAAACTCGCCGGTGGAGGGTATTTCAAGATCATCAACACCTCCCTGCCCCCGGCGCTCCGCCGCATGGGCTACACGGAAGAGCAGATTGAGGATATCGTGCGCTACTGCCTCGGCCACGGGTCTCTTGACGGGGCGCCGGGCGTCTCTTCCGATGCCTTGCGGGAGAAGGCGTTCACGGACGCGGCGATCGAAAAGGTCAACGCCTCCCTGGCCAACGCATTCTCCACGGCGTTCTCCTTCACCTCGCACGTGCTGGGAAAGGACTTCCTGGAAGATATCCTGGGAATCCCCGAGACCACCTTCTCACAGACCGGTTTCTCGCTGCTCTCCCACCTGGGGTTCAGCGCCGCCGACATCGAGGCCGCCGACCTGTACGCCTGCGGCACGATGACCATCGAGGGCGCGCCGCACCTGAAGCCTGAGCACTACGCGGTGTTCGACACCGCCACCCCGAATGGAAAGATCGGCAGGCGCTCCATTCCCTGGAAGGCCCACATCGAGATGATGGCGGCCGTGCAGCCCTTCATCTCGGGAGCGATCTCCAAGACCATCAACATGCCCTCCTCCGCGACCATCGACGACATCAAGGGAGCCTACCTCCTGTCCTGGCGCAAGATGCTCAAGGCCATCGCGCTCTACCGTGACGGTTCGAAGCTGAGCCAGCCATTGTCCTCGCTCATGCCCGGTTCGGATGCGGCGGCCGCAGCCGTGCTCGCCATTGCCAAGGATTCGGGTGAATCACGCATCGGGCTCGCCCTCGCTCCCGCGCGCGGGAAGAAGAGGAACCCGCTTCCTGCGAAGCGTTTCGGCTACACGCAGAAGGCGAAGATCGGCGGTCACAGCATCTTCCTCCGGACCGGCCAGTACGAGGACGGGACCGTGGGGGAGATCTTCCTCGACATGCACAAGGAAGGCGCCGCCTTCCGCTCGCTGCTGAACAGCTTCGCCATTGCCGTCTCGCTCGGACTGCAGTACGGGGTGCCGCTGGAAGAGTACGTGGACGCATTCACCTTCACCCGGTTCGAGCCGAACGGGATGGTGAGCGGACATGACCACATCAAGATGACCACGTCGGTCCTGGACCTGATCTTCCGCGATCTCGCACTCTCCTACCTTGGGAGGACGGACCTCGTACAGGTGAAACCCGACGACCTGATCGCCACCACCACGAACAGGAGCAACGGGCACCACGACGACGTGAACGGCAACGGTCACGGCGAGGTCGTGGCACTCGACAACGAGGTGCACGTGGCCAAGATGAAAGGCTACGAAGGCGATCCGTGCCCGGTCTGCGGGCACTTCACTCTCTTGCGCACCGGCACCTGCATGCGCTGCGACACGTGCGGCTCGACCACCGGGTGCAGCTGAAGCCAGGGATGCGGAGCACGCCGAAGCCTCTCGCCGCGCATTGCGTGGCTGCCGGCCTAGGGGCGTGCGGAGGGCGGCAGACCGGTCGCTCCTGGAGACATTTGGACCGCGGAGCGGGCAGCGAGAGCCGCGAAGTCGGCCGAGGCCTGCCGCCAGGAGCGGCCGCGAGGGCCGAAAGGCCGACTGACGCCAGAGAAGGCGGGACGCTTGCGCCCGCCCCCACGTTTAGCTATCTTTTGCGCGACATGCCCGAGCCGAGCGCCTCGCAGATCAGTTTCCGCCCGCCGCGGCTGGTGAACCGGCTTTTCTACCGATTCATGCTGGGGCTCCTGCGGGGCGTCATCCTCCGCTATTTCCAGATCACCCCGGTGAATGTCTCCGTTGTGCCCCAGTCGGGGGCAGGGATCATCCTTGCCAACCACGCTACCCTTTTCGACCCCATCTGGGTCTACGCCATGCTGAAGCGCCCCGTGTACTACGCGGCGACCGAGGATCTCTTTCGGAAGCGCGCCCTCGGCCGGCTCATCAGGTGGTTCGGCGCCTTTCCGAAACGCAAGGCCACCTCTGATCTCGCGGCCCTGCGGTCGATTTTCACTATCATCGACAAGGGCGGCCTGGTCGGATTGTTCCCCGAGGGCGTGCGCACCTGGGATGGGACCAACCAGCCCCTTTTCACGGGAATCGCCAAGCTGATCCGCAAGCTCGGAGTGCCCGTCTACGTGTGCCGGCTGGAGGGCGCATACCTCGTGTACCCGCGATGGGCCCGTCACTGGAGGCGCATTCCCATCAGGGGAGTGTTCTCGCGCCTGTACGCGGGAGAGGGCATTCCCGCCGACGACGAGCGGATCCTTGCCGACGTCGCCGCGGCGATCCGCAGCGCCGATTTCCAGATGAGCGTGCCGGCCTCGTCGGTCCGCAGGGCAGGGCTTGCAGTGAACGTGACGCGCGTGCTCTACCGCTGCCCGAGCTGCGGCACGATGGAAGGATTGAAGCTCGTGCGGCCCTTCAGCACGAACATGATCGAGTGCTCCAGCTGCTTCTCCACGTGGGTCATTGACGCAGCCTGCCGCTTGTCGGTGGCGGACGAAAACGGACTCGCCGAGGGGGGCTGGATCCCGCTGCCCGCCCACTACGAGCACATCAGCACGATGCCCTTGACGCCGATCCGCAGCGAAGTTCGTCTCGGCCTGGGACCGGACGAGCACATCCTCCTGATCTCCCGGCCGCGCTTCCTTTTCACGCAGGAGAGATTTCCCAACCTGCGCGTGTTCGCGTTCGGCCGGGCATTTCTCACCAACCAGCGCCTCATTTTCCGCACTCGGATCGGCATTCCGCTCTCCGCGCCGCTCTCAGGGCTCGGGGCGCTGTCCGTGGACCCGGGCGACAAGCTGCACTTCACTTTCGGGGGAAAGCTCTACCGCATCCCCTTCCGCAACGAGAGCGCACTGAAGTGGTTCGACATCATCCATCGGCTGAGGGACGTGAAGAGAGACCGGGCAGCTGGGTGAGCCGGCGTCAGGACGGGGAGACAAAATAGCTCACGGTGCCGCCATCCGGATCCACACCGGTCTGGGCGTTGAAGCGGTCAAGGATCCTGCGGCCGTCGCTGAAGAAATAGTACCAGTGCTCGCCCGCGGGCACGCGAAGCGTAATGGAATACGTCCCCGGCGTCGTTTCGTCGAGGGGATCCATGAAGGGGTCCCAGTTGTTGAAGTCTCCCACGAGGGAGACGCGTCGCCCGGGACTCCCCTGAAAAACGAAGGCGAGCGCGCTCCCGTCCGGCTTGGGGTTGACGATCGTGCGCACCGGTTCCTTCTCCAGCATGAACACCGAGAAGGAGACCCCGGCGGCATCCGTCTCCGTGCGGGGATTCGCGGGGTCGGGCATCCACAGCCCGTCCACGACGATCCGGTAGCGGATCTCCCGCACGCCCTCCGGGACGGGATAGTCGAGGACGAATGCGCCCCTGTCGTTCATCGCATAGGGATGGAGGACCTTCCAGGACTCGTGCGCAAAGCGCACTCCCACGAACAGCGACGGCTTGTCGGGCTTGAGGCTCAGGATCAGCACGTCGTCCACCATCCGCGGCGGCCTCGACGAGTCGATGCTCTTCACTGCGATATCCAGCGTGATCGGATCTGCGGCGAAGATTGCCCCGGAACAGAAAATCATGCAGGTGAGGAGCACGCATCGTACGAGCCCGACCCTTTTCGGACGGGTCTGCGCAGCGGGGCGATGCGGGACGGGCGTGGTCTCGGTGTGCGAAGCGTGTCTCTTCATGTTGGATGTCCGAATGCTTTTGCTTATAATAGGTGTCGGCCGGAAAGCCCCGGTGCTTGAGTAATGGCGCGCACGCGACGTACCGACATTTGATGCAGGAGCTTCATGCCGCGCAGAGAGGATATAGAAAGGTTCACACAGGTCCTCAATTCACTCGGCGACGAGCCTGCAATCCGCGCCGCGCGGTCAGAGACCATTGAAGAGGTGCCGGCACCGGGGGAGGAGTCCGCTCCGCCGGAGTCGGGAGAGCTCGATTCCCTCGGCCTCGAGGGAGAGGGGACGGAAGGCCCCTCCCCCGGGGAGTCGGAGAGCCTGCAGGACATCTTCGACGGCCTTTCCGCTCTCCCCGAGGAAGGTGCCCCGGACCAGGGGACCGGGGCGGGCGGGGCCGAAACGGGCGGGGCCGAAATCCCGGGGATCGAGGAGGGGGAGGCCTTCGGGCAAGAGGCGGCCCCCGAGCCGGGTGCGGCGGGGGAGGGCCTTGATTTCGCCTCGCTTTTCGGAGAAGAGGCTGCCCCCGAGGGAATCGAAGAGTTGGACAGGCCGGCGCCGGAACGCGGGAGTGCCGCAGGCCGCGCGGCCCGGCCCCGAGAGGCCCCGCCCGATGCAGGCGCTCTCGAGTCACTGCCCAATGAAGATGCGTTCTCCTTCCCCGAAGGAGAGCCGGACAACCTGCAGGCGGATCTCTCGCAGATGGAGACCCTGCCTGACGAAGAGACGGAAGCTGGGCCGGCCACTGGAACGGAACCTGGAGCCCCTGGCCCGGCGAAGGCGGATTCTGCGACGGGCGGCGAGGCCTTCGATGACCTCGGCTCCTTTTCCCTGGAAGCTCCTGAAGCCGGCGCGTTCGAAACACCCGAATCCGAATCTCCTGAAGATCTCACGGGGGCCGCTTTCGAGGCCCCGCAGCCCGGCGGGTCGGCAGGAGGAGAAGGCCTCGGGCTTCCCAACCTTGATGATTTGAGCTTCTCAGAGCCAGTCGAAGGCATTTCGTCGGAGGGCGCAGGGCCCCCGCCCGCCGAGCCTTCGCTGGAGGAGCCCTCGCTCGATCAAACTGCGATCTCCGAACCCGCGAGCGAAAGCCTCAGAGGCATCGATCTGGACACGGCCACAATCGCGAGTGCTGCTGCCCCGACTCAAGAAGTCTCCATGACGCCGGATGCGGGCATGGAATCTCTCGGAGAGGAAAGCCTCGGGGACCTCAACCTCGACGAGTTCAGCCTGCCGGAATCCGCGGAGCAGTTCGGCATGCCCGGGGCCCCGGTTGCAGAACCGGCGGCGCCCCCTGCCGAGACCGCCCGGAAACGGCCGGCGGAGCGAGCCAGGCCCGAAGAGCGCAAACCCCATCCCCAACCCCGCGCGCCTTCCATGGAGCCGGGGATCGGCGAGGGTGAGGTCGAGCTCACACCCGAACAGTTCGAGCAGCTGAAGAGAGTCCTCGAGTCCCTGCCTCGAAACCTGAAAATCGCGGTCCAGGACCTCATTGGGGAGGGCACCGCGTCGGGCCCCGATCTCGCAGCCCTTCTCAACCTCCTCCTGCGGGGCGCTTCTGCGCAGGAGATCGCCACCCTCGCGGGACGGATATCGGGAAAGCGGATCAGGATCCCCGCGGGGTACGAGAAAAAGAGCGGGGTCGCCTTCGAGGCAGAACAGCGCACCTTTGCGTACGCGTTCCGGGAGAACTTCCTGCCGCTGCTTCGGGTTGTGGCGATCACCGTACTGGCAGGCGGTCTGTTCGGCTTTCTGGGCTACAACTACGTCTATCGTCCCCTGAACGCGTATTCGAACTACCGCACCGGCTACGCGCAGATCGCCAACGACCGATTCACGCTCGCCAACGAGAGATTCGCGCGGGCGACGTCGGTCTGGCCGCTGAAGCGATGGTATTACAGCTACGCGGAGGCTTTCGCGGCCAAACGGCAGTACCTCCTTGCGGAGCGGAAGTACGACGAGCTTCTCAAGGCGTACCCGGGGGACAGGAAAGGCACAATGGACTATGCCCGGATGGAGTCCACCCGGCTGGCGGACTACGAGAAGGCGGACTCGCTCCTGAAGCAGTTCCTGGACGCGCACTTCAATGACTACGATGCGCTCCTGGCCACGGGCGATAACGACCTGCTGTGGGCGGAGAGAGACAGGACGAAGTTCGAGCCCGCCCGTCTCGCCTATGCGACTCTCATCGACAAGTACGGGGCGCGCGACGAGCTGCTCTTCCGGATGCTGCGCTTCTTCATCCGCACGGACAACGGGGAGGAGGTGGAGAGGCTGCGCGCATTCTACGCCGTGCGGCCCGAGGTGAAGATCGACGCGCCCGTGTTCGCCGAGCTCGGCGGCTACCTCGTGGATCACCGCCGTCTGGACTACGTGCAGGATGTCCTCTTCCGCGCGGACAAGACCCAGCCCAATCAGTACGAAGTGCACTACAACCTCGCGCGCTACTACCGGATCGTGAAGAGTCTCCCCGACGAAAAGAATGCGTTGGACGCGACCGTGCAGGCGCTGGACCGGACGAAAAACACCGACGCGGTCACGCGCCGAAGGCTCACCCTTGAGATCGACACGCACACTCGTCTTGGTGAGTACTACTACGGGTCGCAGGAATACCTTCCGTCAGAGAAAGAGCTGCAGATCGCGATCCGGCTTGTGGAGAACAACCAGAGGATGAAGCTCATCGACAAAGAGCGTCTGTTTGGAAGGCCGTACGCGGTCCTGGGCGACCTGTACTACACGATCCAGGGTGACCTGCAGAGCGCGGCCCTTCAATACCAGAAAGCCATGGACAACCTCTACACAGACCCCGAGCTCACATACAAGATCGGGTACATTCAGTACGCGCAGAAGGACTACAAGAGCGCGATGGACAGTTTCACGAATGCGGAGGACGCCTCGGCCTACCCCTCGGGCAACGAGGCGCTTGCCCCCGCCGCCGAGACCGGACAGCCGGCCCTGCCCCTGCCGCCGGGTCAGCCGCCGCAGAACCTCCTCTACGCTCTCGGCGACACCTTCTACCAGCGGGGCGACTATTTCGCGGCCCAGGGTTATTTCCTGCGCATGCTGGATCGGCTTGAGACACGGAGGGCGACGCGGGGAATGCTCCACCCTGAGGATCGGCCCGATGACCGCGCACTCCTCGACTCCCTCGTGAAGGTGAACAACAATCTCGGCGTGACGATGTTCCATCTCGCGGAAAGAACGGGGGACAGGAACAAGAAATCCGAGGCCCTCGTCTACCTCTCCGCTGCTGCGGAGATCGCGGGGTCCCTTGCGCGGAGCCCGGACACGTTCAGGAGAAGCGAGGACAGGGGCCTGCCGTCCCTGAACATGCGCGGAATCCTGTACCCGCTGACCGGGTTCGTGCTGAAGATCTTTCCCTTGCTGCCGAAGGACTTCGAGGCCACGAGCTGGTAGCGCAGTCCACTCTCAGAGCGCGGGAAACATCCAGCCGTGGGTGTCCGGCAGGGCGCCGTACTGGATGCCTTTCAGCGTCTCGAGGAGCTCCCGCGTCACCTCCCCGACGCCCCGCGAACAGAAGACGGCTTCGCGGCCATCATGGGTGATCGATTCGATGGAAGTGATGCCGGCGGCTGTGCCGGAAACGAAGCACTCCCGCGCCTTGGAGAACACCTCTTTCACCGACACCCTGCGCTCCTCGATCGTAATTCCCTTTTCCTTTGCCAGAAGGAGAACGCTCCGGCGCGTGATGCCGGGGAGGATCGTGTCCTCCAGGCTGGGAGTCAGGAGGGTGCCGTCCTTCATCACGAAGAAAATGTTGCAGGAAGAGCCCTCTTCGAAGTATGCGTGTTCGCGCGCGTCCAGAAAGACCGCCTCCATGTACCCGGCGAGCTCGGCTTCCTTCTTCGCCAGGGCGCTGGTCACGTAGTTGGAATCCGCCTTGATCCAGCCCGTTCCCCCTGGGTTCGCCCGGACCCGCTTGGTCGTGATCGCCCTGGAATTTCCGGGCTTGAAGTAGGAGCCCACGGGTGTGGTGACGACGATCACCCAGGGTGATCGCGAGATTCCGACGCCGATGCCGGGCTCTGCGAAGGAAAACGGCCGGATGTAGACCGCGCTGCCGAAGCGGTAATCATCGGCGGCCCACGCGGGATCGTAGGCGGGGGCAAAGCCGATCGCCTTGTTCCTGCCCACGACGGTGCGCACCGCGGTCAGGAACATCGACGCCGGGAACGGAGGCATCAGCAGCCCCTTCATGGAGGCTTCCATCCGTTTGCCATTCTCATCCGGACGGAACAGCGCGAGCGAGCCGTCGGGCTGGGGAAAGGCCTTCAAACCCTCGAAGCACCCCATGCCATACTGCGTCGTGTAGTTCACGACGGGAAGATCGGCGTAGTTGTTCCTCTTCAAAAGCAGCTCCGCCTTCTGATCGGGCGGGAGGCCCTCCTCCTCGCGGGGGCTCAGGTGCGGCTTTTCGAGGTACTCTTCGACCCAGGTGCCGTCCTCCTGGTATTTCGCCCGGTAGGCCCATGGGTCGATCTCCAGACTGAACCCCTTCGCCATGACGTTCCTCCTGAGCCAGTATAGCAACAAGGACGGGACCGCTGGAACACCCCGCCGGCGCCGCGTGACGGACCCCGCGACGCCGCGCGACGTTCGTCGGCGGGCCGGCATTTTTGGCTGGAGATTATTGGAGTGAGATGTCGATCATAAGAGTGACCATGGAGCACACGAGAGACCACATCATCTTCTTCATGGCTCAGAAGATGTACTTCCTCGAGAAAAGGGGAAGCCGGGAAGCGTTCAACCGCCTGGTGGAGCACTTCGAGCAGATCAACCTCGACGGTCTCCTGGAGTACCTCACGCGCTACTATTCGGCGGACGTCGAGCGGGAGCTCGACGATTTCTACCTTGCCGAGGGAGAGCTCGTCTTCATCTCCCGCCGCAAGAACGTCCGCTTCAAGCACGTCTACCGGGACGGCCGCCTGCGCCTCGTCGGCATCGAAAGCGACTGACCTTCCCTTCCTAGTCCTGTTGTTCCCGCTTGCCCTGCTTTTCCAGGACGGCCGCGATCTCGTCGCGGAAACCGCTCGCCATGGCGCTCGCGCAGGAGTCCATGTCGTTCTCCTGGATCCTCTGGCACAGCCTCCGGTAGGCCCTTGATTCGTCCTCCACGAGCTTCAGCACGACCTGGCGCCCGTCGTACAGGCGTACGAGGGCTTCGCGGGTCTTGTACTTCTCTTCCCGCGCGTGCGCGAGGGTGGACCGAAACCGCGAGACTTCCCTGGCCTGGCTGGCGAGCAGGGGCGCAAGCTCCTTCAACGGCACGAGAGCGAGCGAAAATCCCTCCTTGCGAGCCTTGTCGGCGGCGACCTCCTCCTGAAGGATGGCGGCGTATTGGCGCCGGATGCTCCCGATGATCTCGTCGAACGTCCTGGTGAAGTTGGCCAGAAAGGAGGTGCGCATTTCGGGCTTGATGGTCGGGAGGAGCTCCCGCATCTTCTGGTTCTCCCCGTTGTACCGCTGCACCTGCATGAGGATATTCTTCACCGCCGGGTGCGCCCGAAGACGGGGATTCGACTTCAACCGCGTGTTCACGTCGGTGAGGATCGAGCTGACCTGCAGGGCATCCACCCCGAAGTCCCGCTTCTCCTCGTGAGGCCGTGCGAGAGGAAGGATCTCCGTGCAGAACAATCGTTGGACAAGGATGGCGAGCAGCAGGACGGCGAGCGACTTTTCCTGGGCATCCATGTCGTCCGCCGCGAGTGACTTGTAACGGGCTGCCTCCAGCGCGACCAGGACGGGCGCAAGCAGGGTCCGCTTGAACTCGACGATGCCCTGCTCCACTGAATGCCGCAGCGTTTCCGCCGCCTCCAGAATCTGGTGCGGCGGCACTGCGAGGGTGTCCAACAGGGCGTACAGATCGTTCGCCTTTTCCCGCAGGTCGATCCAATCGCCGCTGATTTTCTTTTCCAGGTCCGGCATTCGGCGCTACTCTAAGCTTTTTTCACATCGTCGGCAACCAAGCCGCGTGATATCCGGGTAATTCTCGAGCTGTACGAGATTTGCGTGCGCGAGCTCGGAGATCTCGAGGCGATCAGGGTAACGCTCGTGCGATGGCTCACGGCCCATCCCGAGATGGTGGACGAGACGCTCCGATCGAGGGTCGTGGATGCAAATGGGAGAGGGCGGCGGGCCAATCTCTCCTTTCTTCCTGCCCTTCTCAATCGTCCCG
>JBEKXR010000052.1:0-12837 GCA_049511935.1 Spirochaetia bacterium
AGAACTGCGTCCCCCATGGGCTCGAAAGCAATCGACGTCCCGTGTTGCGCTGCTTCTGCGCACAGAGCGGCAAACGATTCGACAAGACGATCAAAGGGGCATGATTCGTGGTTGAAGTCGCCGACCTTCACCTGCTTTGCGTGCAGGACCTCGGCGGCGGCCAGCAGCATCATCTTGCGCACATCGGAACGTCTTTTCCTCTCACCTTCGAGAAACCAATCGGTGAGGAATTCCACTTCAACCTGCGTCATGCCGTTGTCGTCGAGAATCCTCTTCATGTCCGAGAGTGATCGACGTTCGAGGATATGCTCCAGATCCGCATGCCATATGCCCAGTCCCCTGAACCCTGCTTCGGCCGCTGCCTGCACGCGGTCCTGGAAATCGAAGCGGCTGTATTCCTGTCCGATGTTCGGGAATGTTCCCGCGATCGTCCAATACGAGGCGATCAGCTCTAGTGGCGTTCCCATTGCCGAAATTCCTCCTTGCGGCGATTCCTTGAATCTGACTGGTTGGGGCAACCGAGTATAATGCTTCCGGAGGTGAGCATGCAGCAGAATTCCATGTTTGGCGACGGACTCTCGACAGCTCCTTTGCTGAGGGGCGGGAAAAGTCGTTCCATCAGCGCCGAGAATCCCGACGGCAGGCCGGGGTCGGGTGGAACGGCGAGCAGCTCGCTCGGCCAGGGCCGCAAGGGACGTCCATGTATCGAGCTTCCCAGGGGACGGGAGACTGAGCTCGCTCACATGAGCGGCCCTGGCATCCTCCAGCACTTCTGGATGACCGTGGCGGACAAGACCGAAAGGGGCTACTTCGTGTTTCGGGACCTGGTCCTCAGGATGTACTGGGATGGAGAATCGGATCCGTCGGTGGAAGTGCCGCTCGGAGATTTCTTCGCGAATGGATTCGGCGCGCGCTGCAGGGTGAACTCCCTGCCGATCGTGGTCAATCCAACGGGAGGAATGAACTGCTACTTTCCGATGCCCTTTCGGAAAGAGGCGAGAATCGCGATCGAGAATGAGCATGATGCCGACATCGCCCAGTTCTACCATCAATTCGACTATGCCCTGACGGATCGACTTCCGGATGAAACGGGTTTCTTTCACGCACAGTGGCGAAGAGAGAACATCACCGTGGCGGGGCGCGACTACACCCTTCTTGATCAGGTCGAAGGCAGAGGAAAATACGTGGGAACGTATCTTGCGTGGGCATCCCTGGAGCGCTTCTGGTGGGGCGAAGGGGAGATGAAGTTCTACATCGATGACGACGAGCAGTGGCCGACGATCTGCGGAACAGGCACCGAGGACTACTTCGGCGGCGCCTGGTGTTTCTACGAAGATCGGGACGGGGCGCTCGTCGAAACCCCGTACTCGGCTGCGAGTCACAATTCAGCAGATCGGCTGGGACATGCACGGCCTCTTCGAGAGGACAGATGATATCGCGTCAGTTGCGTACTGGTACCAGACAGAACCGCATAGGAGGTTTCCAGTCCTTTCCGGCGTCAGACAGAGATGGCCGCGATGAGGGAAAGGCTCCCGCGCCGGGCGTTCTACGCGAATACTCTTCGCAGTCCCGGCACCTTCCGCACGACCCACGCGAACCCCAGGCTCAACGAGAAGGCAATTGCCGCCACGAGGACTGCCTTGGCAAGTGGGTACAGCGCGAAGGCGCGGAGCAGAACGGAGACGCCAACCAGGATCGGCGCATGGAACGTGTAGATCCCGAAGCTCGTGTCGGCCAGGAGACCTGTTCCCCTGTTCCGCACGTTTGCCCTCTCGCGGTACAGCGTGAGAAGCCCGATGCTGATCGACACGCAGAAGAACGCCTCCCAGGCTGCATGGCCGGCCGATTGCCAGTACATTCCGCCGAAGAACTTCTGCCCGCTGCCGGAGAGCGCGCCACCCAGGCCGAGGAGCAGGAGCCACGCCGGCACTCCGATGATGAATGCCAGCCTCAGCCACATCATTCCCGCCTGGCGAGGCAGCTTCATCAGCAGGCCCCTGCGCCCCGCCCACAGCCCGACGACGAAGAGCACAATGTAGGACGGGAAGAAGCAGAGCTGCATGTTGTAGACGCTCGTGCCCACGGGCTGGACGAGCCGGACGAGAAACGAGCCCGCGGCGATGACCGTCATGATGACCGCGGCCGCGACGTGGAGCGCTTTCGGCGTGAGAGAAACCTCCGGTTTCGGCTTCGACGGGTCGCGCGCCAGGCCGCCGACGAGCCGCACGAGCGCGTAGATCATAGAGAAGATCAGCAAGGCAACCGCGAACCACAGCGGTCCCGAGGAGCCGAGGAACGAGCCGCTGGCGATGTACCCCGGGTACTTGCCCAGCGCCGCAGGCCAGGAAACGAATTGGCCGGTTCCTATGTCCCTGATGAGGCTGGTGATCGGGTCCAGGACCAGCATGAAGATGAGGGCCGGAACCCCGAGGCGGAGCGCCCGCTCACCCACGAATCTCCCGAAGCCTTTCTTGTCGTACGAGGCCGGCACGAAGGCCGCGGCCACGAAGAAGAGCAGGCCCATGAAGAATGCCTGTGAGAAGATGCTGTACATCCAGAACACGAGCTTTGCGCCGATATCCAGGACGGCGGGTTCCTTGTAGTACCAGGAACCCAGGCCGCTGTAGGTGACGCAGGCGTGCACGAGGACGACCATGGCGATCACTGTCCAGCGGATGTTGTCGATCCATGCCATGCGCGGTTTCGCGCCCGCCGATACTGAAGGCATGCTCATCGTCTGCATTGTCAGGCTCCTTACGTCATGAACATCTCACTTCAGACACGCCGGGCGCGTCCGTCGGAAGAATGGTTTGAGGCCGTGCAATGGTCGCAGATGGATCTAGGACGAAAGTCGGAGACGATCGCGGTGGGGCTGTTCAGCCCACCCCGCGCTTCACCGCGTAGAGAGCGGCCTGCGTGCGGTCGGCAAGGCCAAGCTTGTCCAGGATGCTGCCCACGTGCGTCTTCACGGTCTTCTCGCTGATGAATAGATCGCCGCCGATTTCCTTGTTGGACCTGCCCCGGGCCAGGCAGCGCAGGACGTCCATCTCTCGCTCGGTCAGCAGGTCCTCGGGCCGGTGCTCGGCGCCGGACGCGAGCCCTGCGACGAGGCGCTGGGTCACATCGGGGTTCAGACGCGTCTCGCCGCGCGCCGCGGCTCGAATCGCTTCCGCGAGCTCACTGGGACCCACGTCCTTCAGGAGGTAGGCCACCGCGCCAGCGCGGAGGGCGGGGAACAGCTTGTCGTCATCGGCAAAGCTCGTGAGAACGATGACCTTGATGTCGGGCAGAGTCTCGTGCAGCCTTCGAGTCGCTTCGATCCCGTCCATGACCGGCATCACCAGGTCCATGAGGATGACCTGCGGCCGCATCTTCTCCGCCGCATCCACCGCCTCGGCGCCAGTGGCCGCCTCTGCGACGATCTCGAAGCCCCCCAGCGCCCCGAGGTAGTTCTTCAGTCCCTCGCGCACCACCGCGTGGTCGTCCACGATCATCACCCGCACCCGGTCGGTCGACTTTTTTCCCATCACTTCTCCTCCCGGTTCAGCTCCCGGTTCAGCGGCTCGCTTTCGGCCATCCATGGCCTCGCTCGCCCTCGCCCTCCCTGGCTAGGGGCACCCGGGCCTCGATCTCGGTGCCGGCGCCCGGCGCCGAACGAACGACCAGCCGTCCGCCCGGCGCCTCCAGCCTGTCCCTCATCGCCAGGAGCCCGAAGCTTTCGGGACGCCGCACCCCCGCGGGGTCGAAGCCTCTGCCCGAGTCCTGGACCAGGAGCGCGATCTCCTCCGAGCCGAACGAGAGATCCAGGCGACACTCCTTCACTCGCGCGTGCTTGGCGATGTTATTCAGCGCCTCACGCGCTGTTCGGAATACCGCCTCTTTCGCCTCGGTGCCGCCTTCTTCCTCGCCCCTGACCGTGAGGGTCACGGTGAGGCCGTCGCGTTTTTTTCGCAGCGCGGCGAGCCGCTCCAGAGACTTCACGAGACCTTCCTCCACCACTGAGCCCGGCTGCAGCTCGCGCACGAGAGTCCGCATCTCCGCAAGGGCGTCCCGCGCCAGCTCTTGCAGCCTGTCGATGAGGGCAGGCACCTTCTGCGGATCATCCTTCAGGGCGATACGGGCAGCTTCTGCCGTGAGGTTCATGCTGAAGACGGTCTGGGTCGCCGCGTCATGGAGCTCCCGGGCAAGGTGCGCGCGCTCCTGAGCGGCGGCCGCCTCCTCCGCGCGCTCTGCGTACGTGTGCAGGCGCCGGTTGGCCTGCCCGAGCTCGGCGAGCAGCACATCGCTCCTGGCCCGGGCCGCCTCGGCGTTCCGCGATGCGCGGCCGTAGAGGCCGATGATGAGGCACCCTGCGATGTAGACCGGGAAATAGCTCGGCGCAGCGGCGCCGTAGGCAGCGATCAGGCCGAGGGTGACCGCCACGCAGAAGAGCGCGAGCCACACGATACCGCCGCGGCTGGGCAGATCACGCGCGGCCACGATGCTCAGGCCGATGAAGAGTATCCCGTAGTAGTCGACGGTCGGCTTTGTAAGAAGCAGCGCGACGACGATGAGGGTCTGAAATGCCAGCAGGATGTGGATGGTCAGCGGCCAACGCCTGCCCAGAGGCGGCTGAGCAACGCTGAGGGCGAGGTAGCCGGCCATCAACCCGTATGCGGGCGGCTGCATCACGCCGCTCTCCGGCCCGGTGAGGATCATGCGGATCAGCACCGAGAGATAGGCAAGGAAGTACAGGAGGAAGAGCAGAGGAGAATCCCGCTGCGCGGGAAGCACTGGAGCGTCCGGCATGTCCGGGATTCTGGCAACAATCGCGGCCGGGCGCAAGCGCGCCGCGCACGGCGCGTCCCTGCGCGCGGCCATCGACCGCCGGCTCCCTCAGCCCGTGGTTTCGATCTTCTTCTTTCCCCCGTAGAAGTCCCACCACGGCTTGGCGCCCTTGGCCAGAACCTTGTTCAGCGCTTCTATGTTCTTCACACCCCGGTCCTCGAGCCACGCCACCAGGGCATCGTAGCCCTTGCTTGCGTACACGGGGATCCCGCCCTGCCAGGTCGCCCGGCCGCAGAGGACGCCGGAGAAGGGCGTGCCGGCTTCAGCGGCAAGCTCGAGAGTCTCGCGGAAGACCTCGTCGGTCACCCCGGCGCTGAGGTAGATGAAAGGCTTTCGGGCGACGCTCGCCGCGTCCTTGAAATGCTGCATCGCCTCCTTGCGCGTGTAGGCTGCCTGACCGGCAAAGGCCCTCGTGCCTTCCACGAACGCAAGATTCACGGGCACTTCCACCTTGAGGATGTCCACTCCGTAGCGCGGGAGCGAGAACTCTTCCATGTACGACTTCACGTGGTGCGGCTTCACCTTCGCGAACTCGAGGCTCTTCGCATCGCCCACGGCATCGTCATAGGCGATGATCTCGAGGAAGAATGGCACATCAGAAGCCGCGCACTCCCCGCCGATGCGCTCGATGAAGGCCTTCTTGATCACGTTGACCTTTTCCGGGTGCGACGGGTTGTAGTACAGGAGGATTTTGATCGCGCTGGCTCCCGCTTCCACGAGCCGGCGCACGCTCCACTCCGGCAGCAGGTCGGGCAGGCGGCTGTCGTCCTTGGTGTCGTAACCTGTCTTCTCGTAGGCGAGCAGGACACCCGTTCCCTTTGCGCGCACCTTCACCGCCGGCAGCCCGAACTCGGGGTCCAGCAGGATGGCGCTGGCGTACTTCGTGAGAACCCCGGTGACCGCCTTCTTAAAGCTCACAAGGTCCTCAGGGGTGGCGGGTGCTCCCCTGGCCTTGGCGATGGCCTTCTCCAGCGAGCCGCGCTGGTCCATTGCCGCCGCGGCGATGACTCCTGCGTCGTTCGCGCACGAGTTGATGCCGGCCACCTTACCTTTTCCCATTTTTACACTCATATGTCTCTCCTGTCAGTGAAAAGCTAAACATGGGCCTCGGCGCTGTCAACGAATAACGCGTCCGCCTTGCCAACTCAATCCACCGCCGCTACTATTGCGGCACATGCCCGACCTCGAGCAGGACTCCACGCTCCGTCTGCCGCGCGTCACCGTGCTGAAGGCATCCGCGGGGTCAGGCAAGACCTACCGGCTCACCCAACGCTACGTCCAGTTCCTCCTCTCGGACAAAATCCCGAGGAACGAGCTTCGAAACCTCATGGCCATCACCTTCTCCAACAACGCCTCCGGGGAGATGAGAAGGGACGTGCTGGAGTGGCTGAAGCTTCTCTGCCTGAAGGATGCCGAGAGGCTCCGGGAGATGACTGAAGTCACTTCGGGCGGCGCGGAGCACCTGTCCAGGAAAGCCGGAGAGCTCATCGAAAACATTCTCTCCCGGTTTTCAGAGTTCCAGGTCAGGACGATCGACAGCTTCATGTCCTCCGTGTTCCGCGCATCGGCCATAGACTTCGGGTTCGGTCCGGATTTCGAGGTCGTGCTGGACGCCCAGCCCCTTGTGGACTACGCATGGAACCTCTTCCTCCGGGAGGCGCCCGCGGGGAGCGGCAACGCGAAGCTGCTCGACCAGACAATCGAGTCCATCCTCGATTTCAAGGCCTCCAGCGGCAGCTATCCATGGGACCCGTCGACCCCGCTCCTGGCGGAGATCAGGAAGGTCGAGGAAAAGCTCTCCAACATGGACGAGACGCCCATCGTGGAGGATCCGGGGCCGTTCCTGAAAGACGCAGAGCATCGCATCACGGCAGCCTTCGAATCAGTCGAGCGCCTGGTGGAGCGTTGCGGGCTGGAGCCGCACGGCAACTCGACGTTTCAGAGCAGGCTCGGCAGTGTCCGCGCAGGCCGGTTCAGCGACCTTCTCAGCGGGTCGATGAGAAACGGTCCGGTGAAAAAGCCGGCGAAAGGCGGTGCGGCCGGAACCGGGATCTACGAGCGGATCGAAACGGCGTGGCACGAGGCAGGCACCGCGGTGGACGTGTACGCCGGGACGTGGGCCCGTGCATTCTACATGCCCTTTCTCCGTCTGCACGGAGAGCTGTCCGCATCGCTTGAAAAAGTGAAGCGCAGCCAGGGCAGGATATTCATCGGCGACATCGGCCGGCGCCTGGGGGACTACCTCGTCGACGATGTGGTCCCCGACGTGTATTTCAATATCGGTGAGCGCATCTGGCACTACCTCGTGGATGAGTTCCAGGACACCTCGCCCCTGCAATGGAGGACGCTCTTTCCGCTGGTGGAAAACTCCCTCGCCATGGAAGGCAGCCTCTTCATCGTCGGGGATACCAAGCAGGCCATCTACGGCTTCCGCCAGGCCGACTACACGATCATGCGGGCGCTGGAAGCGGCAAGCCCGTTCGCCTCGGCGCCGCGCGACGTGCACGAGCTTTCGACGAACTGGCGGAGCAGGCCGCGCGTGGTCGACTTTGCGGCACAGGTGTTCAGGGCCAGGGCCGCGTCCGACGCGAAGTACCGTGAGGCCGCGCGGCGGAGCGGGCTGGACGACTGGCACCAGGCAGCGACGGAGACCGGCGGCGCCGGCTACGTCGAGGTGGAAATCCTGGCACGTGACGACGAAAACCCGCCCGAGCGTGAAAAGCTTCAAGCGGTCATGAAGGACCTGCAGGCGCGCGGCTACGGCTGGGGTGACATCGCCCTGCTTGCGCAGAGAAACGCCGATGTCGTCCGCGCCACCTCGTGGCTGAACGACGTGGGCGTGCCCTTCATCTCCTTCAGCTCGCTGGACGTGAGGACCCGCACCGTGGCAGGTGAGATGCTCGCGCTCCTGGCCTTCCTGGATTCGCCGCCCGACGACCTGGCCTTTGCCACCTTTGTCCTGGGGAGAATTTTCGCGTGCACCCTTCGGGCTTTCGAGGACGGGCCTGATGCCGAGGCGGTGCGAAACCTTCTCTATCAGAACCGCTCCCAGCGGCCCCTGTACAAGGCCTTTCAGCGCGCGTTCCCCCACCTGTGGAAGGCGTGCTTTGCCGGGCTCTTCCGCTCCGCGGGGTACCTGCCTCTCTACGACCTCGTGAGCGAGGCCTGCGTGCGCTTCGACGTGTTCTCTCTCGTCGGTGACGAGGAGGCGACGCTCGCCAAGCTCCTGGAGGTGGTCAAGGAGTTCGAGGGGTCGGGCGCGAACAGCCTGCGGGAGTTTCTCGGCTCCGCCGAGGAGGCGGGCACGGACAGCGCGGCAAAATGGGCGATCGATGTGCCACGGAGCGCTCCGTCCGTGAAAGCTATGACAATCCACAAGGCCAAGGGGCTGGGATTCCCGGTCGTGGTCGTCCTGCTCTACGGGGAATCGAGTCATCGCTTCGAATACTCGGTCCTCAGGGATGGCGATGAGCACAGGCTCGTCAAGATCACCCAGGATCTTGCCCGGCGCGATCCCGCCCTGCGCGAGCTCTACGACGAGGAGACGATGAAGGCGGACGTCGATCGGCTCAACCGGTTGTACGTCGCGCTCACCCGGGCCAAGCGCGAGATGTACGTCATTGGCGTCAGGGGCCAGAGAGACACATATCCCTTCGATCTTCTTTCTGTCGAAGCCTTTGCACCGTCCCGTGAAAAAGGCAGGCCCGAGGCAGCAACCGGTCCCCGCGAGCGGACCGCTGAACTTTCGCACGAGTCAAAGCCTGTGCCCGTTGCGTTCGGCGGCGGCCGCCTGGGCAGGGACGAGCGCCGGCGCGGAGAGCTTGCCCACAGGATGCTCGAGCTCACGCTCCAGGCCGGCCCGGACCTGGAAGCGCGCCTCGGCTCCGCGGGAGAGCGCGCGGCACGGGAAGCGCGGAGTGACGCCGCAGAAGCTCGGGCTCTCGTGCCTGGCCTGGTGCGCGTGCTTGGAACGCCAGAAATTGCCGACTGCTTCACGCCCAAGGCCGGGAGAGCGATCCTCACCGAACAGGAGCTGTGCGATTCGGACGGCAGGCTCGTGCGCATGGACAGGATCGTTGTCGATGCCGGGCAGGTGACCGTGATCGACTTCAAGACCGGCGCCGAGGATCCTGCGCCGCACGAGGCGCAGGTGAGAGACTACATGCGAATCCTCTCCGAGGTGTACCCGCGGAAAAAGATCGAGGCGCTCCTTGCGTACGTGGACCTCGGGACCGTGAGGAGGATCTCGTGAGCGTGACGCTCCTTCCGGCAGGGGCGAATCTCGTGGATGAGGTCGCCCGGCGCATCGAGGAAGCAGGCGATCCCGCCGATGCCCTGGTGATCTTCCCCGGCAAGCGTCCCGCGCACTTCCTGCGCCAGCGCCTTGCGCGCAAGAAAGGATCCGGCTCCATTCCCCCCCGCATCCTTTCGATGGACGAGCTGGTGGACGGGATCTTCGAGGAGCGCGATGCGCGCCAGCGCAGGGTCCGGCCGAAGGCGGAGCCGATCGACGCGGTGGCGATCCTCTACGACATCCAGGTCACGGCCGAGGATCCCGTGGGCGGCTCCGCATTCATGAGCCTCGACAGTTTCTTCCCTCTCGGCCTGAAAATCCACGGAGACCTCGAAGAGCTGTTGATTGAAAAGGTGAAACCCGAGGACGTTGCAGGGGTCCAACCTATGGTGGAGGAGGAAGTGCCTGCCCGGTCCCGGCAGCGCCTCAGGACCCTCTCCCATTTCTATGAAGAGTTCTACCGGGCCGTGGAGTCGAAAGAGCTTTCCACGCGCTCTTCGAGGTATCTGGAGGCCTCCTCGGCGCTGGCGCCTGATGATATTCCCTCGCGCGGCGCCATCATCTTCGCCGGGTTTTTCACGCTCACCAGGGCCGAAATGGAGATCTTCCGCACCGCGGCCAGGTGGCCATCGGTCCAGCAGGTCTTCCATGATGGCCCGGGCATGCGCAAGAGGATGGAGGGCTTCGCGGCTTCGGCGCTTTCTTCCGCGCCGCCCCCGGCCCCGATGCCTCGGCCGCAGACCCAGTTTTCGAGCAGCCCGGACGCCCATGGCCAGGTCTTTGCCCTGAACGCTGCGTTGGAGAAAGCCGACAGCAACACGCTCATCGTGCTCCCATCCCCTGAGACCCTCTTCCCGCTCCTGCGGCACTGCCTCTCGCGCTTTGAAACCGAGGACTACAACATCTCTCTTCCCTACCCGCTTCAGCGCACGCCGCTGTACGGGTTCTTCAACAATCTCATGGAAGTTGTCGGCTCCATGGACGGGCCGCGGGTATACATCCCTGCCTATGTTTCCTTCGTCCTGCATCCCTACGTCAAGAACGTCAGGCTCGGAGCATCGGCGGAGGCGACCCGTGTCCTCTTCCACGCGCTGGAGGAGCATCTCGAGAAAACCCGTACCCGTAGGTTCATGACGCTGGAAGAGATCGAAGCGGACGCCACGCTCTTTGAGGACGCGGCTGAAAGAATATCGGAAGACGGGCGCGGCCCCTCGCCCGATGCGCTTCGCGCGCACCTCGTTGACATCCACACTCGGACGATCGGGAGCTTTCGATCTTTCAGCTCCGTGCGGGACTTCGCCGAGCGATGCATCGGGCTCATTTCCTGGGTGCAGGAACAGAGCACGGCCCGCGACCATCCCTATTTCACCCCCTTTTCCGAGTCATTCGTGCAGTCGCTGGACGCGATCTCCCGCTCCCTGATGGCGGAGAAAACCTTCATCGATACGCAGAGCTATTTCACCCTGCTGCGAAACTACCTGCAGGCCCGATACCTCTCGTTCCCCGGCACTCCCCTTCACGGCATGCAGGTGCTCGGCGGCCTCGAGACCCGGTCACTCCAATTCGAACGGGTCTTCATACTGGATGCGAACGAGGGCGTCTTTCCCGAGGCGCGTCCGGAAAACACGCTCCTGCCCTTCCCCGTTCGCCAGGCCCTGGGCCTTTCCACCTGGCGCGACCAGGAGGATATTGCCGCCTACCATTTCGAGCTGCTCGCCGCGGGTGCCCGGGAGATGCATTTGTTCTACGTGGACAGTGCCGACAAGGAAAAGTCGAGGTTCGTCGAGCGCCTGCTGTGGGAGCAGCAGAAAGAAAGAGGGCTCCGGGATGAGCGCGGCCTCATCCGCTCGATCAGCTACAAGGTGAACCTCACCAACGCGCCGCCCGCACCGATCTCGAAAACGCCCGAGGTCGTCGCATGGCTTGCAACGATCGATCACACTGCCACATCGCTCGATGCGTACCTGCAGTGCCCGTTGAAGTTCTACTACCGCACCGTCCTCCGCCTCTCGCCGCGTGAAGACCTTTCAGGCGAGATCGAGGCCGTGGAGATCGGGACGTTCGTCCACGCGGTGCTCTTCCGTTTCTTCGAAGGCCGCAAGGGACGGCGCCTCGTTGCTGAAGACGCGGATCCCGATGCCATGACCAGGGTGGTCGACGAGCTTTTCGTGAATCAATTCGGCTCCGCGGAGTCTGGAGCCAACAGGCTCCTGCGAAACCAGGTGAATCGCCACCTGCGCGATTTTCTCACCGGATATCTTCACCCGCTTGTGCAGTCCCACCGGGTGGAGATCAAATCGCTCGAACATGACCTGAAGACGAATTGGAAGGGCTTTTCTCTGCGCGGCAGGCTCGATGTCGTCGAGGAGCGGGACGACGTGCCTTTTCTCATTGACTACAAGAAGTCGGCTGACAAGTCAGGCTACAGGATGCGCCTGGACCGTTTGTCCCTGGAAGAACGCGAGTCCTGGCACCGGTCCATCCCGACTCTGCAACTTCCCTTCTATATTATCCTTCACGCTGCGGAAACCGGCATGTCCCCCGCCGAAATCCACGCCATGTTCCTGCTCCTCGGCCGAACGCTGATGGATGCCGGGATCGAGTTGCCGCTTTTCGAGGAAACAGCAGCCGTTCACGAGTCCTGGCCCGTTTTGGAGAGGGTAATCAAGGATCTCCTGCAGGAGATCGTCTCACCCGATGTGCCGTTCTCTCCAGCGGCCGACCTGCGTGCGGTCTGCCCCCGCTGCGACTTCACTGCTCTCTGCGGCACAGGATGGTTGAAGAAGGGGTAATTCCACTCAGGCAGCCCGAACTACAGGAGAGTCGTTGTGGAGCTTGTCAGCCACGTCAGGCCAGCCATCCGCAGGCCGCTTGCGGCGATCAGCCACTTCCAGTTCCTGAATGCCTTCGGCAGCAATCCAGTCGCTACGGACCCGAGCGCGAGACACAGGAAGGCAAATGCGAGGAAAAGGCCGCGCGTGGTCTCAGAGGCCCCGCGCGCCTTAGCGTGGAGGGGCAGGATGGGCAGTATCCCATTCCCGTATGTCCATTCTTTCAGCTATTTGGCTGGCAGCGCTGTTCGAAAACCCCCGGAAAAGATCAGCGCCGTCACAAATAGCCATTGCATGAATCCCCCAATCGTCATGCGCTCCATGAGCCCGCCGATCGGGCCGTGGCTGACGCCCATGGCGGCTGTAACTCCTTCGGTGACGAACACGAATCCAACGCTTATCAATGAATAGATCCCCGCCGCCCTGCTCGACAGCTCGCCCCGAAACCAGAATCCGACGAGGAGCATGCTGGACATAGAGGCAACCGAGCTCAGGCCAGCCAATACGATGTGCACGACTCCAATGGTTGTCATTTGCACACCGATGGAATCTTCGAGGAAGAAGAGGGTCACGAATCCAAAAACGCCCGTAAGCACGAGAGTCGTTGCACCCACGAGACCGACCATCCTCCTCGTATTCTCGACGGCGGCTCGTACAAGCAGGAAGGCGCCGAACCCGAAAGCCAGGCAGAGCAGGTTGTACAGTGCGAAGGTCGAGTCCAGCAGCTACTTGTTCGGAGCGTCTGACCCGATCAAGTTGCTGATGAAGTTCAACATGTGATTGTACCCGGGCCGCATAAGACCGCCGATAACCACGGCTGTAAGGTAGACAATGGAAGCCAACATCCCGCAAAACACAAGGGCTCTGGTCTTCAATCATGTACCT
>JBEKXR010000053.1:0-12763 GCA_049511935.1 Spirochaetia bacterium
CCGCCGACGCCGCCGCGCAGAAGAACATCGTGGTCACGATCGACTCGGCAGGAAATGTGTACGTGGACGGGGGGCGGGTTGCGCTGGCCCAGCTCGCGCCGACTCTCTCCGCCACCCTCGGAAAGCGGCCGAACGCGCCGGTCATCATCATGGGCGACAGGGACGTGCGCTACGACCTGGTGGTCCGGGTGCTCGAGATCGCCCGCACCAGCGGGGTGAACAAGCTTTCACTGGCCGTAGAAGTCAAGAAGTAGCACTCCGGCACCCCTGCGGGGTTGAATCTCTCGACAGGCCCGGCAGGGCCGTCTATACTTTCCGACGCGCAAAAGGAGTCCCCTGATGGATCGAAGATCGAGATCCGCGCTCGTGGTCGGCACGCTCCTCATCCTCCTCGGTGTGTTCTTCCTCGTGACCAGGCTGGTGCCGGGCTTCTTCGAGACTTTTTCCTGGCCTTTCATCGTCATCGGCGTGGGGGCGATCTTCATGATCATCGCCCTGGTGACGTGGACGCCGGGGCTCGCCGTTCCCGCGTGCATCATCGGCGGCATCGGGGGCCTCCTGTACTGGATGAACCTCAGCGGAGAGTGGTGGAGATGGTCGTACGCCTGGGCGCTCATCCCGGGCTTCGTCGGGGTCGGAGTAGCGGCGAACGAGCTGCTGGAACGTCGGCCGATGCGCGCGCTCGTGGAGGGGGGCTGGCCGATCATGATCAGCCTCCTGCTCTTCTTCCTCTTCGGCTCGTTCTTCGGAGCCGTCTCGTGGCGGGGACCCTGGTGGGCGATCGTTCTCATCGCAATCGGGGTATTCGTCATCCTGCGGCCCCTGGTGCGAAGGGGAAAGGGAAAGGGAGAGTGACATGAGGCGCGGGAGCTTCGTCTTCGGGGCGTTCCTGATCGCAATCGGCGTTTTCTCGATCCTCCAGGTGGGCATCAACGCCCTGGGAATTGCCTTCCGCATCTGGTGGATCTTCTGGCCCCTCATCCTCATCGGCGTCGGCGCGTGGATCGTGCTCGGCGTCTCCCGCGGTTCCGGGCATCTCGACGTGCCTCGGGAGCAGGCGTCGATTCCGCTGGAAGGGGCGGGCGATGCGGCCGTGACGGTGCGTCACGGCGCCGGCCGGCTGAGCATCGGTTCCGGAGCAGGCGGCGACCAGCTCCTCTCCGGCACCTTCGGCGGGGGACTGGATGCCTCCCGCCGAACCGAATCGGGGCGGCTGATCGTCACCATGCGCGTGAGAGACCGGGATGTGGGTCACTACTTCTTCGCCCCGTGGCGCAGGGGATGGGCCGGAATGCTGGACTGGGATTTCGGGCTGAACCCCGGCGTTCCGCTTTCCCTGCGGCTGGAAACGGGAGCGAGCGAGGCACGGCTCGCCCTTGGTGACCTCCAGGTGCGCGAGCTGCTCCTGAAGACGGGGGCCAGCTCCACCACGATCGACCTCCCGTTACGCGCGGGCCATACGCGGATCACTGTGGAGTCCGGCGCCGCCGCCGTGAAGATCCGCGTGCCGCAGGGCGTTGCCGCGTCGATCGTCGTGCGCAGCACCCTTGCCGGCGTCCACGTGGACAGGACGCGCTTCCCCGAATCGGCCGCCGGCTTCCGCTCTGCCGACTTCGACTCGGCGGCACACAAGGCGGAGATCTTCGTCGAAACCGGCGTGGGGTCCGTGGAGATCTACTAGGGCCGCGGAGTGAGTGCAGGTCCGGCGCCGATCTACCCTCCCGATCCCTGGGCCATCCGGGAGACCAGCTTCGATCCCGCGCAGCTCCGAAGAAACGAGACCATTTTCAGCCTCGGCAACGGACACCTGGGCATGCGGGGCAACTTCGAAGAAGGGTTTCCCGGCGGCGTTGTCGGCACCTACATCAACGGTTTCTACGAAGAGACACCCATCACCTATGGTGAAATCGCCTACGGGTACGCGAAAAACCGCCAGGTGATGCTCAACGTCGCAGACGGCAAGGCGATCACGCTCTCCGTGGGGGGAGAGCGCTTCGACTTGTCGAGCGGCACGATCCTTTCCTCCGAGAGAACGCTCGATCTCGCGCGCGGCGTGCTCCACAGGCGGGTCGCGTGGCGATCGCCGGCCGGACGCGAGGTCGAGATCCGCGTACGCCGGCTCGTGTCCCTCTCCCGCCGGCACGCCGCCGTCATCGACTGGTCGGTGAGCCTCCTGCGCGGGTCCTGCCCGATCGAGGTGGAATCGGCAATCGACGGGTCAGTCGGCAACCAGGCTGCCGCAGATGACCCGCGGATCGGCACTCGATTTGCCGAGAGGCCTCTCCGCACGATGCAAAGTGAGGCCGAAGGCGCGCGGGGTATCCTGGTCCAGAAGACCCGCACGACCGGTTTCGTTCTCGCCTGCGCCATGGATCACGTGGTCGAGTCGGGCGCGCTCGAGCAGGGCCCTGCCGTCGCCTGCTCAACGAGCCCCGACCGTGCCTCTGTGACGGTGCAGGCGCAGGCGCGCGAAGGATCGACTCTCCGTCTCGTGAAGTACCTGGCATACTGCACCTCGCGGGAGTTTCCCGGCGAGAGCTGCGCCCGGCGTGCCCGGGAGGAGGTCACGCGCACGCGCCAGGCCGGCATCGAGACGCTCCTGGAAGAGCAGGCCCAGACCCTGTCGCTGTTCTGGCACGCCGCGGACGTGCAGATCGAGGGAGACGACTCTCTCCAGCAGGGCGTGCGGTTCAACCTCTTCAGCCTCTTCCAGTCCGCCGGCCGTGACGGCCGCACGAGCATCGCGGCGAAGGGGCTCACGGGCGAAGGCTACGAGGGGCACTATTTCTGGGACACCGAAATCTACGTCCTCCCGTTCTTCACCTATTCGAATCCGCAAATCGCCCGGGCCCTGGTGGCGTACCGGCTCGGCATCCTCGGCAAGGCACGGGCACGGGCCGCCGAAATGAGCCAGCGCGGCGCACTGTTCCCCTGGCGCACCATTGGCGGTGAAGAAACATCGCCGTACTACCCGGCCGGCACGGCGCAATACCACATCAACGCGGATATCGTGCATGCCTTCAGGACCTACATCCTCGCCACCGGCGACCGGACCCTCCTATCAGAAGGCGGCGCGGAGATGCTCTTCGAGACGGCACGGCTGTGGGCGGATCTGGGCACGCGCATCCCGCGCAGGAACGGGGCCTTCTGCATCAACGAGGTGACAGGACCGGACGAGTACTCGGCGCTCGTGAACAACAACGCGTACACGAACCTCATGGCCCGGGAGAACCTCGAATACGCAGCCGCGACCGCGGAGGAGATGCGCCGTGATAATGCGGCTGAGCTCGAGCGGATCTTTGCCGCCATCGGGCTCTCAGGCGCTGAAATCGAGGAGTGGCGCCGCGCGGCGGAAACGATGTACCTTCCGTTAGATCGGGAGCTCGGTATCTGGCTGCAGGATGACGGCTTCCTCGACCGGGCGCCGTGGGATTTCGCCGGGACTCCACCCGAGAGCTACCCCCTGCTGCTGCACTATCACCCGCTGGTGATCTACCGGCACCAGGTCCTGAAGCAGCCGGACGTCGTCCTGGCGCAGGTCCTCCTTGGCCATCGCTTCTCCATGGCGGAAAAGAAGAGGAACTACGACTTCTACAACCCGCTGACGACCGGCGATTCCTCCCTGTCTCCCTGCATCCAGTGCGTAGCAGCGGCAGAGCTCGGTTACATCGATGCGGCGTACGAATACTTCTCTCGAACGGCCCGCATGGACCTCGACGACGTGAACGGAAACGCGGGGGACGGCATCCATACGGCGGCCATGGCAGGTACCTGGGTTTCCCTCGTCCAGGGCTTCGCGGGAATGCGCGACATCGGGGGCAGGCTCTCTTTCAAGCCGAGACTCCCCGGCTCGTGGATCTGCCTGCGGTTCCGTCTCCAGTTCCGGGACAGGCTGCTGCAGGTAACGATCCGGCGGCAGACCGTCACCTGTGACCTCCTCGAGGGCGATCCCCTGGACATCTCGATCCGGGGGAAAGACCTCCGCCCTGCCCCCGGCAGGCCGATCACGGAGAGCCTGCTCCCGACACTGGAGTGCGTGATCTTCGACCTGGACGGCGTGATCACCGACACCGCCGAGATGCATTTCCAGGCATGGTCCCGCCTCGCGTCGGAGATCGGGCTTCCGTTCGACCGGACCGTGAACGAAGAGCTGAGGGGAGTCGGCCGCGGAAAGAGCCTCGAGATCATCCTCCGCAATGCCGGTCGAACGCTGCCGGAGGAAGAGAAGCGGAAGCTCGCGGAGCGGAAAAACTCCTCCTACCTCGAGCTCATCCGGTCCATCACGCCATCCGACCTCCTGCCGGGGGTGGAAGGTCTCCTGCGCAGGCTCAGGGAGAAGGGAATACGGATCGCGCTGGCCTCGGCGAGCCGCAATGCGCCGCAGATCGTGGAGAGGCTCGGCATCGGCGGGATGCTCGACCACGTGGTGGACGCCTCGACGATCGTGAGGGGAAAACCCGATCCAGAGGTATTCCTCCGCGCCGCCGAGTCGCTCGGCATCCCGTTCGAGAACTGCGCGGGAGTGGAGGACGCGAAGGCGGGGATCCAGGCGATCAAGGCGGCAGGCATGTTCGCCGCGGGGATCGGCCGTGATCTACCCGGTGCGGACTGGCTCGTGGCCTCCACGGACAAGCTGGCCTTCGACGAGCTGGTCACCCGGTACGGAACCTGGAGCCGCGCCTGGATCGGTTGAGGACAAAGATCCGGCGCAGGCCGCCGCTCACCCCTTCACCGCTCCGGCGGTGATCCCCTGCACGAAATACCTCTGGAGCAGGAAGAAGACCAAGAGCGGGATGGACATGGAAATGAACGCGCCCGAGGCCAGGAGATTCCATTCTGAACCGTACGAGCCGAGCAGGCGCTGGATGGCGACCGTGAGGGGAAACTTGTGCTGGTCCTGCAGGAGGACGAGGGCATTCATCAGGTCGTTCCAGACCCACACGAACTGGAAGATGCCCAGCGAGGCCAGGGCGGGAACGGAGAGAGGCAGCACGATCGAACGGAAGACGCCGTACTCGGAGTAGCCATCGAGCTTCGCCGCCTCGAAGAGCTCCCGCGGAAGCTCGCCAAAGAAATTCCTCAGCAGAAAAATCGCAAACGGAAGACCGTACGCCGTGTGGGCGAGCCAGAGGGCGAGGTAGCGCCCCGTCAGCCCGAGCCTGCTCTGCATCTTCAGGACGGGCACCCAGGTCTCCTGCAGGGGCAGCACGAGGAGCGCGACGATGATCATGAAGACGATGTTCCTACCCCGAAACCTCAGCCAGGCAAACGCGTATGCGGCGAGCGCGCCGATGATGATCGGCAGAACGGTGGCGGGGATCGTGATGATGAAGCTGTTGACGAAGTTCGCGAAAAAGTTGCGGGCCGTGAGCACGTTCGCATAGTTGACGATGGTGAAATGCGGCCGCACGGCGGCCTGCCACCAGCCGCTGGCGGCGATGTCCGCCTGCGGCCGCACCGACGTCACCAGGAGCCCGATCGTCGGGACCAGCCACACGACGGCAAGAGCAACCACGAGGACATTCTTCACCACCCGGCCGGGGGAGACTGTGCCGCGGAGGGTCTGTTCCGTCATTTCCCGCTCTCCTGTCGGCGGATCCGCCTCACCTGGACCGCCATGAGAGGGGCGAGTGGAATGAGCATCAGGATTGCCACGGCGCTCCCGTACCCGACGAGGTTGTTGTTGAAGACCTCCCAATAGAAGCTGAACCCGATGACCCTGCTGGTTCCCGCCGGACCACCCGCCGTCATGACGAGCACGAGGTCGATCATCTTCAGGCTGTTGATGATCATGGTGATGGCCACGAAGCTGAGGGGCTGGGATAGCATGGGAAGGCTGATCCGCCAGAATGTCTTCCAGGGGCTGGCCCCGTCGACCCGCGCCGCCTCCAGGATCTGCGGGTCGATGGACTTGTAGGCCGCGGAGAGCACGGTCATGGACAGGCCTGTCCAGATCCAGATGCCGGTGGCGATCAGGGCGTAGTTCACGACCTCGCTCGTGCCCAGCCAGGAGACGGGCGTAAGTCCCGGGATGAGCGCCACGAATAGCGCGTTGAGCAGGCCGATGGACGCATCGGGGCTGAAGAGGAAACGGGCGATGACGGCGGCGGCGGTCGCGGAGATCACCATTGGCAGAAATACGGCCGATTTCACGATTCGTTCCAGCCGCGTCCCGCTGGCGAGTACCGCGATCAGCAGTCCGAAAACGAGTGTCCCGCCGGAAAAGAGGATCAGCCAGAGGATGTTGTTGACCAGGGCGCCCGAGGGCGGCCAGCGGGAAAGGCTCAGGAAGAGGGAATCGTGCGTGAGAAGCAGCAGGTAGTTGCGAAGCCCGACGAACCTGTTGGGGTTGAATCCGGTCCCGCCGAACAGGCTCGTGCGGAAGGTCTGGATGGTCGGGTAGACCAGGTAGGCCGAGAGGAGTACCAGGGCCGGGAGGACGAACAGCCACGCCCGGGCCTGGGCCCCACGCTCTTTCACGTGCTCTCCTGCGGGCGGCCGGGCAGCCGGAGGCTGCCCGCGCACGCCCGAAAGGGCATTATCTCATCAATACGAACGCGCCGCAACATCCTCCAGGAAGTTGAGCGCATCCACGAAGTTGTCGGGATCCTTGATGATCCTCTGCAGTGCCGTGAACTCGGCGTCACCTCCCACTGCCGCCGGCGCGAGGTCGGAACCGTCGAACACGAATATGGCCGCCTGCGTGAGCTGCTTCGCCTCCTTGCCTTTGAGCGCGGGGTACACCGAGAGGCTTACCTGCTTGTTCGGCGATACGACAGAGCCCTTCTTCGCCGAGGCCCAGATCGTGTTCCCCTGCTTGCCCGCAAGCCACTGCATCAGCTTCGCGACTTCGGGACCGGCGGTGAACGCCACCGAGAGATCTCCACCGCCGACCACGGGCTTGCCGAGCTTCGGGTCTATCGACGGGAAATCAAAGAAATCGTAGTCCTTACCGCCGACGAGCTTCGGGAAGTTCTGCTCCGCGAACGAGCTCATGAACCCGCCCTCATAGTACAGCTCCGCGGCCGGGTTCGGCCTCAGGACCAGGTTGAAGCCGTCGATGAACCCCGTTGAAAGCGTTCCGGACACCCCTCCGGCAAGCTTCTTGTCCGGCGGGGTGAAGACCTGTATGAACTTCTGGATCGCCGCGACGACCGAGGCGTCGGTCCACTTCACCTCATGGGTGACGTGGAGCCTCATGTACATATCGGGCCCGGCCATCCGGACGTAGATGTTCTCGAACCAGTCGGTAAGCGTCCACCCGTCCTGTCCGCCGATTGAGAGCGGCGTCTTTCCCGCCGCGATGTAGCGATCCTCCAGCGCGAGCAGCTGGTCCCAGGTATCGGGAATCTTCGCGCCCAGCGCGCGCAGCGACGCCGGCTTGTACCAGAACGTGCTCTTGGAGTTCGCCTTCGCGATCAGGCCGTAGAATTTCCCGTCAACCGTCCCCAGGTCGATCCACGCCTTCCCGTAGTTGGCATTCAGGAGGCTCGAGGGAATCATGTCGTCGGACTGGCCCTGGTTCAACGGGACGATGGAACCCTGCCGCGCGTATGCGGCGACTTCTCCTGGCCGGGGCAGGAACGCCACGTCGGGCGCGTTGTTGGCGGCCACGCGTGACTTCAGCACCACGGTGGAGTTGCGGTCGCCTTCGTAGTTGTATGCGATGCCCGATGCCTTGGTGAAGGCATCCAGGACCTCGCGGAATCCCACCTCCTCGTCGCCACCCCAGGTTGCGAGGATCGACACAGTTTTTGATTGTGCGGGTGCCTGCTGGGTCCCGGCTGCGATCAGGAAGCCGAGCACAAGGAGCGGCGTGAGAAAAATCACACAACGTCTCATGGTGACACCTCCTCAGATTCTCTATTCCACCAGTTTAACGAACTGGATCGTCGACGAGCTCGAATCTGGCTATCTCCAGAAAGCCGGGAAGATCAGCCGCACAGCCAGGTCCAGCGCAACTCCGAGAATGAACAGGTTGCCGAACTTCCGGTTGTGCATGAACGAAACCGTGGAGAACCACCGCGGCCAGATCGGGTAGCCGGGCGGGGCTTCAGCGGGCCGAGGTTTCGAGAGGCGCGCGATCGCCTTCCACGCGGCCGGTGCCGCCACCAGGACGAGGAGAAGCGCGGGCGAAAAAAAGCGCGTCACGAAGATCGCGTACAGGGTGGCGAGATAGGCGAGGACGATCGCCATGATATTCACCCACCGTGCGGCGGACTGACCCAGGAGCACGGGCAGGGTATGCACGCCCTTCCGGCGGTCCTCGTCCGACTTGTCAATGTGCTTTCCGATGTTGATGCCCGCCGTGCTCAGCCCGAAGGGAACTCCCGCGAGTGCCACGCTCCAGCTCCACTGGTGCGCCAGCACCATGTACACGCCTCCGATCATGATCGGCCCCCAGATCAGGAATATCGTGAGCTCGCCCAGCGCGAAATACTTCAGGGGATACGTGTACAGGAGGAGCATGAGGGACCCATAGACGAACAATCCGATGACCACGGGATTGAATCCCGAGTAGGAGACCGCGTACACGGCGGAGATCATTCCGAGCAGACCGCTGACGACAAACCAGCGTATCTGAACTGCCTTGCCCCAGAATCCCTGCGCAAGGGGATGGACCCCGTACTGGGTGCGGAAGTAATTGTCCGTGTCGATCCCCCGGCTGAAGTCGGTGTAGTCGTTCAGCAGGTTGTTCGCACCGTGGGCCAGGAAGAGACCCAGGGTCATGACCAGCCAGGGAAGGAAGGCGAACACGCCCGCCCTCAAGGCGAAGAATCCCGCGATCACGCAGGAGTACAGCGTGACCGTCGTGACGCCGGATCGCGTGGCGATCAGCCACTTCGACACGACGTCCAGGGCGTCCCACTCCGCCTTGCTGTCCATGCGGACGAGCGTGGTAGACGCCCTTTTCCACATGGCAAGATTGATCGCCATGCACCTAATATAAGGAGGAAAAACGGTGGGGAGTAGAGGGCGGTGTGCGGGGATTTGCCCGCGGCTCGGCAATTCTGTAGACTTCACCCAGTGGCGATGATGGATTTCCGTACTTTCCTCGGATCGGGCAATGGCTTCGCCGTGACCTGTGAGCTGGTTCCCGGCAGGGGATTCCACGGGAAAGAGATCGATTCGATCTTCCGATTCTCGGAGGCGGCGAAGGACTCGGGAGAAGTGCACGCGGTCAGCCTGACTGACAACGCCGGCGGGAATCCCGCGATCCTCACGGACGGGATCGCCCGGGAGCTGGCGGAAGCGGGTGTCGAGGTGATCATGCACTTCTCGCTGAAAGACTTGAACCGCAACATGGCGGAATCCCGCGCCTACGCGCTCATGCGCCAGGGAATCAGGAACCTGCTCGTGCTGTCGGGCGACTATCCCCGTGCCGGGTCATTCGGCGTGTCCCAGCCCGTGTTCGACCTCGATTCGGTCGGCGGCCTTGCGCTCCTGAAACGGATGAATGCCGGGATGGAAGTGACCGTGGGGACTCGAACACGAACCCTGGAAAAGACCGATTTCCTCCTGGGAGCAGTGACCTCGCCCTTCAAATGGAGGGAACCCTCCTCGTTCATGCAGTACGCGAAGCTCGCGAAGAAGGTGTACGCGGGCGCCCGGTTCATCATCAGCCAGCTCGGCTTCGATTCCTGGAAACACGCCGAACTCATCGCCCACGCGCGGGCGAATCTCGGCATCGACATCCCCATCCTCGGAAGCGTCTATCTGCTCACGCCGGGCGCGGCGCGGCTCATGAGACGCGGAGAGGTCCCCGGATGCTTCGTCGATGACGGACTGCTCGCCCGGGTGGAGGAAGAGGGGAAATCTGCCGACAAGGGCAGGCATGCCCGGCTGGACCGGGCAGCCCTCCAGGTGGCGATCCTGAAGGGTCTCGGATACCGGGGCGCCCACATCGAAGGACTCTCCCTCTCCTTTCCGGAGGTCCAGGAGATCCTCGCACGCTCACGGGACCTTGCCGGCGCATGGCAGGATCGGATGGAAGAGCTGCGGTCCGCCCCGGCACGTCCCTTCTACATCCTGCAGGGAAAAGCGTCGGAATGGATCGAGGGGAAGCCCCTGCGACTTGCGGTGACGATGAAGCGGAGGGTCCCTTCACTCCTTTTCTGGCTCACCCAGGCCCTGCACTGGCTGCTCTTTCACGAGGGGACCCCCGGCCACCGGATCATGGCTGCCGCGAGCAAGGCTGCGGAACCGCATCCCCGCCTGGTCCGCGCAATCTACGGGTTCGAACACCGCACCAAGAAGGCCCTCTTCGACTGCCGCGACTGCGGCGACTGCATGCTCCCCGACCTCTTCTTCATCTGTCCCGAGTCCAGCTGTGCCAAGCACATGCGCAACGGCCCCTGCGGAGGGAACCGGGCGGACGGGCACTGCGAGGCCTTCCCCGACAGGATGTGCGCCTGGGAGCGCGTGTACTGGCGTGCGAAGCGCCGCGACCTCGTGCAGAGCCTCCAGTTCATCGTTCCTCCGCGTGACTGGAGTTTGTACCGGACCACCTCGTGGCTCAGCTATTTCCTGCGAAGGGACCACCAGAAGTCGAAGGTCACGCTTCCCCGCCAATTCCCTTGACCCCCGTGCTCGTCGATGCCTATCTTTCTGGCCAGATGACGCGAACAGCAGTACTTGGATACCCCCGGATCGGCGCGGGCCGCGAGCTGAAGAAGGCCCTCGAGCGCTACTGGTCCTCGGATGTGGACGAGAAGTCGTTGGGGAAAGAAGCGGCACGGATCCGCGCCGTGCACTGGCAGACGCAGTCCGCCGCGGGGATCGACATCATCCCTTCGGGGGATTTCTCGTTCTACGATCACGTCCTGGACACGGCTGCCATGGTCGGCGCCGTGCCCCCGCGCTACGGGGCCTCCGCGATGGACCCCCTCTCCCTGCCGGCGTATTTTGCAATGGCGCGCGGCAGCCAGGCAGGTGGGCGCGACGTGCCCGCGCTGGAAATGACGAAGTGGTTCGACACCAACTACCACTACATCGTGCCGGAGATCTCCGCCGGTCAGCGTTTCCGTCTGGCGTTCACCCAGGCAATCGACCAGTTCGAGGAGGCTGCCGCGCGTGGGATTCCCGCACGGCCCGTGATCCTCGGCCCGGTGACGTTCCTTTCGTTGGCGAAATCCGTGGACGGGGCGGAAGATCCGCTTACTTTTCTCGACGCTCTCCTGCCCGTCTACGAAGATGTGCTCGTTCAGCTCGCCCGCAAGGGGGCTTCATGGGTGCAGGTGGACGAGCCGCTGCTGGTCACCGACCTGTCGGACAAGGCACGCCGCGCCTTCAAGCACGCATACGCGCACCTCGCTTCCTCTGGCGTGAAGCTCATGCTCACGACCTACTTCGGCGACCTCGGGGACAACCTCGATCTGGCGTTGAAGCTTCCCGTTTCGGGACTTCACGTGGATCTCGTGAGAGGGACCCAGCAGGGCGCGGAGATACTACGGAAGAAACCGGCGGAAACCGTCATCTCTCTGGGCCTGGTCGACGGCCGCAATGTCTGGAGGGCGGATCTCCGGGAGCTCGTGAACACTGCACGGCCGTTCGTGGATGCCTTCGGCAGTGACCGGGTGCTCGTCGCCCCGTCCTGCTCCCTGATCCACTGCCCGGAGGACCTTTCGGCGGAGGATTCGCGCCGCGCCCACGGCGCGGATTCCTCCCTCGACGGGGAGCTCCTCGGCTGGCTGGCATTCGCCCGTCAGAAGCTGGACGAGCTCGTCATCGTGGCGAAGGCGCTCAATCACGGCACGTCGAGCGTCTTGGCCCAGCTGGACGAGAGTGACCAACGGCAGCAATCGCGTCGATCCTCCCCGCGTATCCACGCGCCCCGGGTGCAGGAGCGCCTTTCCGCGCTCACTGCCGAGATGGCCCGCCGCTCCAGCCCCTACCCCGCGCGCCGCACGGCGCAGGCGGCGTCCATCTTTCTGCCGCTCTTCCCCACGACGACGATCGGCTCCTTTCCCCAGACGCAGAAGGTGCGGGCCATGCGCACCGAGCGGCGCGCGGGGACCATCACCCCTGCACAGTACGAGAAGTCAATGGAGCAGGAGATCGAGAGGACCGTGCGCCTCCAGGAATCCATGGGCCTCGACGTGCTTGTGCATGGTGAGTTCGAGCGCAACGACATGGTCGAATACTTCGGGGAGATGCTCTCGGGCTTCGCGTTCACCCGCAACGGGTGGGTGCAGAGCTACGGGTCGCGCTGCGTGAAGCCTCCCGTGATCTTCGGCGACGTCGAACGGCCGAAGCCGATGACGGTCCGATGGTCGACCTATGCCCAGTCTCTCACCCCCAAGCCGATGAAGGGAATGCTCACTGGCCCGGTGACGATCCTCGCGTGGTCCTTCGTCCGTGACGACCAGCCTCGGTCGCTCACCTGCCGACAGATCGCCCTGGCCATCAGGGACGAGGTCCACGACCTGGAGGCCGCGGGCATCCGAATGATCCAGATCGACGAGCCGGCGCTCCGCGAAGGGCTCCCCTTGCGCAGGGAGGACCGCAAGGACTATCTCGACTGGGCCGTGGAGTCGTTTCGAATCGCCTCCTCGGGCGTGAAGGACACGACCCAGATCCATACGCACATGTGCTACTCCGAGTTCAATGACATCGTGGCGTCCATCGCCGCCATGGACGCGGACGTGCTGTCGATTGAATCCGCGCGGTCACGCATGGAGCTCCTCGGCGCGTTCCGCGCGTTCCGCTACCCCAACGAGATCGGACCCGGAGTCTACGACATCCATTCACCACGGGTGCCGTC
>JBEKXR010000054.1:0-12752 GCA_049511935.1 Spirochaetia bacterium
CGAATGGGCATAGTCCTTGACCGCGAGACCAAAGTGCCCTGGGACCGTGTCGCCGGGTTGTTCTGCCACGTATTCGCCTGGTCCCAGCAGCTTGATCACCGCGAGGGAGAGGTCGGGGAATTGCAGCGGATCGGCTGCTTTCTCCTTGACGAGAAACGTGTCGAGCGCCAACGAATCCGGGTTCTCCGGCAGCCTGAATTTGCGCTCCCGGGCAAGATCGACAATCCGGTCCCACCGTTTGGGTACGCGCACCACGCGGCGAATTGAGGGGGATCTCCTTGCCGCGAGATACCGGGCCGTGACAACGTTGGATGCGATCATGAAATCCTCGATGATCTCTTTGGCGCGGTTCTTCTGTTCCAGTTCGAGATCACGGAGCTGGTTGCCGTCAAAGATCGGTCTTGCCTCAATGGTTTCCAGACTCAGCGCCCCATGGACGTGCCGCACGTTTTTGAGGCTCTGGGCGATCCGGTCCTGCAGGCGCAGATTCTCCGTCAGTCCATTGACGGCCGCAATCCCCGCGGGAACAGGGCCGCTCCCTTCCAACCAGGCTGCCACGCTGTCATAGGCGAGCTTCGCATGATTGCGGACGCGCGCCTGGTATATGTCCGAGCCCTGCATGGAGCCGTCCGCTCCGATCACCATTTCCACGACAACGGCCTGGCGCTCCGCGTTGAAGCTCAGGGAGGTGAGGTCGGTGGAAAGTCTTTCGGGCAGCATCGGGAAGATCTCGGCCGCTGTGTACACCGAGGTCGTATTGTGGTGCGCGTGTTCGTCAATCGCTGAGCCGTTTTTCACCAGCGCGTCCACGTCGGCCACGGCCACGTAAACTCTGTTCGCGTCCCCGGGCAGAGCCTCGGCGACAGTGAGCTGATCAAGGTCGCGTGAGTCATCGTTGTCAATTGAGGCCCAAAGGAGGTCTGTCAGGTCACGAACCCCGGAGGGATCTCCGACTGCCTCACTGCCCACGCCTGCGGCCGCCGGAATCTTGTCAAGTTCGGCACGCACGGCGGCTGAAAAGTCGGGGAGAAGGCCTCTCTCCAGCATCGCCCTCCGGGCAATGCTCTGCAGGATCGCACGGTGCTGCTGATCAGCGGGCGGTGATTGTCGCATGGGATTTCCACCAATATGCCCCGCGCGGAGGCCTCGGAATGCTGGCCGGCCTCAACGAGATCTTTTCGTGTTATCTGCGGCCGCGAATTCGAGGGACGAGCGAGACAACCACGAGGATGAGCCCGATGACGAGGGCGACGTAGATGAAACCGCCCAGCGTGTACGAGCTGACAAGTCCCAAAAGCCACAAAACCAGGAGGATGATGCCGATAATCAGCAGGATATTGGTCATGTTATTCTCCTTCGGTTACTTTCATGTCTTTCCCGATCACAGCACGATTTTGCTTGAAAAACGTTGGAGCTTACGATCTGGTCCGGCCGAACACGCCCATCGTGAGAACCAAACCGACGACAGCCGACGCGATGCCCCCGAAGATGTACCACATCGTGTGCTCAGTGAGACGCCCCCTGAAAATTGAGCTCAAGTTGTCGGCCAGAGAGCGGGACGCAATCACCCCAATGATGATCAGGATGACTCCAACAATCAATAGAACCACGCCCAATATACGTGCTGTGCTCATTGGTGGAATATACGAAGGATATCGGAGCGAATCAATCAAATAGATCCAAACACTTACTTCTTCTGTTTTGAGCCCACGATATATCCGGCGAACCCGGAAAAAATGGCGGCAAGGCATATCGGGATGAGGGTCCAGGCAAGATTTGTCGTGGGCATTGCAAGGTTCACCAGAGCGGTAATGATCACGCCGATCACGAGCCCAATGACGGACGAGAGAATTGCACGAAACAACGAGAAACTCTTCATTTTCTTTGCCTCCCGTGCCTCTCAGGCGATCTGTTTTCCACCGTTCGGACCCGCTGATTGATCATAGATCGACTCGACGGAGACTTTCACCACGTACTTGGGAGCAGGAAGTGGGGGCATCACCTTTTTCAAGTTTTCTGCTGTCTGGTCGTAGAGAGGCCCGCTCGCAAACAGCTCCGCCGCCCCCTTGAACATGTACCCGCGGCGGGACCCGTCCTCGAATACCATGATCGCAACCTTGGGATTTTCCTGGAGATTCTTCCTGGTCTTCAGAGAAAAGATGTCGGCGAACACGAGGTGCTCATCATCGAGCAGCCGCAGAGAGCCCTTGATGGAGACATTGGGCGTACCATCCCGGGCTGCCGTCGCAATCCACCCTTGTTTTCCCTTGAGGAACTCCTGAAGATCTGCCGGTATCTTTACGAGCATGATCACCTCCTGTCAACTTCGTGTCGAACGCGGGCCGTATTTGGCGCGCGCGTCCCCCGCCTTGCAGCCCATCATAGCTTCCAGGACTTCTTGATCGAAGTCAAGCCATGTGATGAACTCACCGCATGCAAATTGCGCTGGCTCTCCAGGCCGCCGTGCTCGGCGTGGTGCAGGGGCTTACGGAGTTCATTCCGATCTCCAGCTCCGCGCATCTGGTGATCATTCCCTGGCTGTGTGGCTGGACCGATCCCGCCCTTGACGGGTTGCCGTTCGACGTGGCGCTGCACCTTGGCACGCTCGTCGCCGTCATCCTGTTCTTTGCGTCGGACTGGGCCCGGCTCATCGTCGCATGGGTCAAATCGATCGTCCGGCTGCGGCTCGGCGACGACCACGATGGCCGCATGGCCTGGTTCCTCCTGCTGGCATGCATCCCCGGCGGGATCGCGGGGGTGTTCTTCGAGGGCAACGTGAACGCGTCATTCCACGTGCAGCCGATTCCGCGGATCTCCATGATCCTCATGGCGGTCGCGATCGCGCTGCTCGGGGGCTTGCTTCTTCTTGCTGACAGGTTGGGGAAACAGGAGAGACCATTCACGGGTATAGGGCCCGTGGACGCGGGCCTCATCGGGTTTGCTCAGGCACTCGCCATCTTCCCCGGTGTCTCTCGGTCAGGAGCGACCATCACGGCGGGGCTTGCGCTCGGGCTCGAACGGACAGCGGCGGCACGGTTCTCTTTCCTGCTCTCGGCACCCATCATCGCGGGCGCGGGCCTGAAGAGTCTTTACGATTTGGTGAAGGGGATGCACGGCGCGCCCGCATCCTCCGCCGAGCTGATCATCTTTCCGATCGGCTTCCTCACGGCGGCGGTGAGCGGGTTCTTCTGCATCAAGACTCTCCTTTCCTTCCTCCAGAAGCACTCGACCCGGGCATTCGTCTTCTATCGTTGGGCGCTCGCCGTCCTCGTTCTCGTCGTGGCCCTCGTCCGCGGATGAGGGCACGGGGCGAGAAACCGCAGAAACGGCGCGTTCTCTTCTTGCCGCACGCGGTGCGGCAAGTTACTCTTGCGAGAGGAGACAATCATGCCCGGTTCAGTTCTTGTAGGCTATGCAACACGAAACGGCTCAACACAGGAAGTTGCCGAGACGATCGCGGCGACGTTGCGCGATGGCGGGCTTGAAGTTGATCTTCAGCCCATGCGGAAGGTGAAAACCCTCGCGGGGTACCGTTTGCTGGTGCTCGGGGCGCCGCTGTACATGTTTCATTGGCACAAGGACGCGCTGGGATTCTTGTCGAAGCACCACGCTGCCCTGAAGGAGCTGCCTGTGGCGATTTTCGCCCTCGGTCCATTTCACGATGAAGAGAAGGAGTGGGAGGGTGTGCGCGCGCAGCTCGAGAAGGAGCTCGAAAAGTTCCCCTGGTTTACGCCAGTCGCTCATAAAGTGTTTGGCGGAAAGTTCGACCCGGCAAAACTCCGCTTCCCGTTGAATCTCGTGCCTGCCATGAAAAAGATGCCGGCGAGTGACGTCCGAGACTGGACGGCGATCCGCGCGTGGGCGAGAGACCTGGCTGCGAAGCATTCATCCGCATTGGCATAGGGATGGCGGGTGTATGGCTCATCATCAGGCAGATCATGTTTGTCCCCCGTGGCTCGGCTATTTCCTGGCTTTCAACCCGCTTCGGCGGCTGATGCACTCGCCAGGGTCTGTACTCGCTCCGTTCGTTTCCGAGGGAATGACCATGCTCGAGCCCGGTCCCGGCATGGGCTTCTTCACGCTGGAGCTCGCCCGCCTCGTCGGGCCGCGGGGCCATGTCACAGCGGTGGACATCCAACCGAAGATGCTTGAGGTCCTTCGGCGTCGAGCCGAGCGAGCGGGTCTTCTCGATCGACTTGATTTGCGGCTCCTCACGCGCAATTCGCTCGGCGTGCAGGATCTGGCAGGGAAGATCGATTTTGTGTTCGCTTTTGCAATGGTACACGAGGTTCCCGATGTCGCTCAGTTCTTCTCGGAGACATTTGCAACACTCAGGGCAGGTGGCAGACTGCTGTTCTCGGAGCCGTCAGGCCATGTTGCAGAGGAGCATTTTGCACGCTCGCTGAACCTGGCGCTGGCCGCTGGCCTCCGAATAGAAAGTCGTCCCCGCATTCGCATCAGTCGTTCCGCGCTCCTGCGAAGAAGTTGAAAATGGGACGCACGGCGAGGAACCCGGACTGGTCGCTGACCTTGACAGGAGGGGGGTCATGAAACAGCCTGCTCTCGGCATCGTTGCGTCGGTCCTGTTGATCGCCATCTCGCTGGGGTTCATTTCGATCTTTGCCCTTCCCACGTTCACGACATGGGTCGCGTACGCACTGATCTGCCTCATTCCGATGGTGATCGTCATCAGCGTGACATGGGGGGGGAAGCATCCCGCATTTGCGGCGGGGCGTTCTCAGCCCGCAAAAGGGATTCTTTTCATGCTGCTCGCGTTGGCAGTGGGCGCTCTCGTCGCGGTGGTCCACTTCATCACGGTTGGCGGAAGAGTCAGTCCGCCGGCTCCCATGCTGTCCATGTGCATCATCACAACCGTCATTATTGCCTTCTGGCTCGCCATTATCCTGGGAGGTTGGCCCTTCACGACGCTCATGAAAAACCCTGTTGTCGCCGGTCTGTCCATGCTGATGACGTGCTACGTGGTGAATTACCTGCTCTTCCGGCTCTTCTTCAACTACGGGTTCATGCGGGACGCTCCCGTGTATGTGCCGGCTCTGGATCCGCATGGGCTGTTCAACGCCTGGAACGCGCTGGTTGTCTATATTACAACGATAAGTGGGATGTTCCTGATGTTGAACTTCGAATTGTGGCCCCTTACAGAGCGGCCGGCCCTGATGCGGCAGCCGCTGTTCGGCACGATCTGGACGGCCATCGTGCTGGGAATCGGCGCCATCGTCCTCTTCATCGGAGAGGGATTGCTTCGGATGGATGCGCCTGTGTTCATGGTGCGCGTTCCCATCCCCTTCATCTTCGGCACCATTATCGTGATGAACATGATGCAGGACTCTCTTTTTGCGAGGTTTTCCCAACCGTTGAAGGGCCTTCTCAATGCGGCTGCTGCCGCCGTGATCGGCGTTGCCCTTGCACGATTGTTCGCGGCATTGGCGCCGATCATCTCCGGGCACGTGGAATCAGGACCTCCGAGCTACATATTCGAGATCTGGCTTGCTTCTGCCCTCCTGGCCGTGACGTTTCCCTTTCTCATAATTTTCGCAGACCTGTTTCAGTTCTGGCCGCTGCGAAGAGCCGGACGGGGGAATGCGGCTCGGTCCACGGGTGCGTGACCTCGGATCCTCCATCAGAGCCAGAAGGAGACTGCGAGGATGGGATTGACGATATCCCGCGCGTTCTGGCCCTCGATCCTTTTTCCGAATGCTATTCTGCAAAGTGCCGTCGAACCTTCGCCGCAATTTGGCGATCCGTCATCTTGTCGACTGTTTCAACACCTACGATACGTCCGCCAAGGTTGATTTTCTTAAGACGTTTCTTCAGTTCGCCCTTTGCCTCGCCAGGACCGAATATCAGGATGGATTCCGCATCACGAAGGCTCGCGATGACCGCATCGTAGTAAATGTTCAGATGTCCCGTAAAGGCTCTCTGTCGGCTATCATCTGCCGGTACCTGCTGTGGTTCATAGGGGCCCTTCGAGCGCGAGCTGAGAGAACGACGGGCCTGTTTTTCAATCGCAGATATTATTAGGCCTATCTCTGCTCCTTTGTCAGTAACAGCTACGACAATCGCTTTCCTATGGTCAATCCATAGACCCACTTTGGTTCTCATCGAGTTCTCCTTTGCCTACGAGCTCCACTAGAGCCGCACAATGGCCCTGACCATTATTCCCGAACGGAAGCCATCCATAGGGCAGTATAACACTCTATTCGTCAGTTTCGATCAGCACAAAGAACCCATCGCCGTCACCTACGCCAGCGAGGATCGATCAGCAGGAAGTCACCTACCTGGGACCTGAGGGCGCCTTGAGTGCAGAGACTACATATCGAAACTATCTTTCACGAGGTCCGCGGCGGCTGCAACACTGTGGGGGCCCGGCCCAATGGACGCGCGCCAGCGCGCAGATTGTGGCCCCTGGGCGCTTGCGGCAGAGACGTGCGGGCGTCGAATGCACAGGTCAACCCCGGGAGAACCGGGAATGTGATTGTGGTCAGACAGGGGTTCTCACTGTCGCTGAGCAGTGGGCCCCGGGCGGCAGCGAATCGAAGTTCCTATCTTTTAATGCCCACGATGGTTACATTGTACCTTAGAACAAAAAGGAGGGTACCAAGATGCCCGAAAAACGAATGAAGGTTGCGCCCGATACAGTGGCGTATGCTGACTCGGATAACCGCAAGCTGGTAGTGGAGTTCGCCATCCCAGGCGCGCCAGCGGATACCGTCGATGTGAAGATCCTGGAAGACAGCGTCCACCTGACAGCGCCAGCACGGGACATCGAGTATGTTTCCTCACTGGCTTTGGGCTGGACGGTGAAACCTGACAAAGCCGAAGCGACATACGAGTACGGCCTGCTTCGAATCGAGGTGCCCTTCAAAGATCCGATGGAAGATGCTGTGAAGGTCGTCATTAAGGCAGGAAGCGCAGAAACCAAGATAAAAAAAATCGCAGGCTGAAAATAGGGCCTGACTCGCTCAGGGGAGGAGAAACGTCATGAAAGCAAAGGTGTTTGAGGCTCGCGGGGGCATCATTCTGGAGAAGAAGACGCCCGCGAGCGGCGAAAAAGAGCCACTTGAAACCGCACTGAGTCGGTTCCTCGCCGAAGTAAAGAAAGTACACTTCATTACTCAGAGCGAGTGTGCGGTGAGTCATAGCTTTGGCTCGGCGACTCGCTATACCACGGTGACGGTTATCTACGAGTAAAAGGGGTATAGTCCTGGACCGCCAAGCGGGCTTCCCCGCCCCTTTATGTGCGACTCAAAGAATTCAACATATTCCCCGTGCCATGGCGGCAGCGCACTCTCCGATGGTATAGAGCTTGTACTCACGATTCCATCGGTTGATGGAGATCATGTCGAACCGACGCGCCCCGACGTGGTGGATCAACCGTTCCATGCTCGCCAGGCAGCTCACGGCGCCATTGCCTGAGCCGCCAGCGGCGGCAACCGCGATGACCGGCTTCCCCTGCAGCCGGCTCTTTCCCCCGGCCGTCGCCCCACAACGGCGCAGCCGGTCGGTCAACGCCTTGGCGGACTCGCTCATCTCTCCCCAATAGACAGGCGTCACGAGCACCAGGGCATCAGACTCGAGGATGTCCCGGTGCACCTTCTGAAACCCATCCTCCACCATGCAGCGATGCTCGTCCCTGCATGTGCCCCAACCGCTGCCGCAGGCCTTGCACAGGCCGATACCCGCGCCGTTAATCCGGATCTCCGATGCGCCAGGTCAGCGCGCTCTCTTCCAGCGATAAATTGTTCCAGAGATTCCGCCGCGTCGATCATGTGCAGGATGCGCACGCGGTCAGCAGCGCGCATACTGTACCTCTGAGGTCAGTATTACTTCGTCTCTGAAGTAGCGGCTAAGATCCTTAGGTGTGCGTATATCAACAGGCCGTCCATCGAGCAGGGCTGACAGCTCAGCTTCCATTTCAGCCAGACCGAGGAGACCCGGCTCCCCTCCAGGAGTGAATTCTACAAGGATGTCAATATCGCTGTCAGGCCGCGGACTGCCTCCAGCTGAGATCCGAACAACGAGAGGCGTTGGATATAGTGCTTGACGCAAAACGCCGCGAAGGTTGCATCATTGGTCTTGGGGATCCGGTTCACCATCAGCTGTCTTCTCTAAATATCAACCCGAGGTCCGACGCCGGTTTTTTCCCTTCGTTGAGCGAGCTCTGCTGCCTCCGACCAGCTTCGAACGAGCGCCTTGTAGGAGAGAGCATCCCCTGCCAAAAACCAGTTTCCGGATTCCATTACGCTTTCTTCTGTGGGAATGGAAATTGTGTACAGCCCGCTTCGTTGAATAGGCGCGGACCGTACTGTCGGATGATCTCGTTTCTGTCGGATGCCACCGTCACCGATAGTAGCACGCGGATCAGTGCACCAACGCCATCTTCACGGGATTGACAGGCCGCAGGTTGGCCTCGATCTCGGCGCGGTGCGGCTCCAGGAACGGCGGCAGGGCGAGCCTTTCGCCAAGTTGCTCCATGCCCTCATCCGTCGCGAACCCCGGCCCGTCCGTGGCAATCTCGAAGAGCACGCCCCCGGGCTCCCTGAAATAGATCGAGTGGAAGTAGAAACGATCGATGATCGGCGTGACTCCCACTCCTGCTCCGGCCAGGCGACGCTGCCAGGCAACATGCTCTTCGTCGTTCGGTGTCCGGAAAGCGACGTGGTGCACGCCGCCAATGCCCACGCGACCTGGGGCAAGGCTCTTCCGGACCTCCAGGTGGACCTCGGCTCCCGGTCCCCCGGGTCCAACCTCGAAGACCAGAACGGTCGACCCGTCGGAGCGACCGAACTCCCTCGCCTTCCTGAGCCCCAGGATCGCGAGGAACCGCGCCGTGAAATCCGGCTGTCTCACGGGGATGTGCACGGCATGAAGCCCACGGATGCCCATCTCATGAGGCCACCGGGCTCTTCGCCCAAGGGGTGCCGCCCGGCGTCCCGCTGTCGTCAACCAGTTCGAGGCGCTGCCCTTCGGGATCCGAGAAAGAGATCGATTCCCTTCCCCCTGCTTCGACGATCCCCTCGTGATGGACCCCGTACTCCGTGAGGCGCACGGACCATGCCTCGAGTGCCGCATGCCCGGATACCCGGAAGGCCGTGGTCGTAATCGTGCCGGCGCCCCGCACGGTCCGCCCGGCATGAGGCCAATCGAAAAAGGTGATCTCGGTGCCGGCATGGCCCGCCTCGTCTCCGTAGAAAAGGTGATAGGCACCCACGTCGTCCTGGTTCACTGTCTTCTTCACGAGACGCGTGCCGAGCACCTCGGTGTAGAAGCCCACGTTGACCGACGGATTTCCGGTTACCGCCGTCAAATGATGCAGACCCTTCAGTTCCATGAAAATCCTCCGTGTCGGGATTCAATCCCGATCGATTTTTCGTCCTTCATATATCTAGATGCCGCGAAGCCACTCCCGCGCGGCCTCCATTTCCGGCCTGGACAGGCCATGCCCCCCGGGCTGCCAGGCCAGTTGCACGGAAGCTCCCGCGGATTCCAGAAGCCGCGCGAGCCGCTCGGTCTCTCGCGGCGCGATCATGGTGTCCTGCTTCCCTCCGGTGAGAAACACCGGGACTCCCTTCAGGTCCGGCAGCGGGTCAGGCACAATGGGGACCATAGCGTGGAAAAGAACCGCCGCCGCCAACGCTCCGGGCTTGAGCAGGAGAAGACTTGCGGCGATATTCGCTCCGTTCGAGTAACCCGCCGCAACCATGCTGGACGGCTCCACACCGTAAGCCCGCGCCGCCGTGTCCACGAACTCCGCAAGCTCCACCGTCCGGAATCGCAGGTCCTCCAGATCAAAGACTCCTTCCGCTAGCCTGCGAAAGAACCGGGGCATGCCGTTTTCCAGCACTTTCCCGCGAGGGCTCAGGAGCGCCGCTCCAGGCGCTACTAATCTCCCCAATTCGATGAGATTGTCTTCGTCTCCACCCGTACCATGGAGAAGGAGCAGCGTCGGTGCTCCCTCGGCAGCCGCCGGGATGAATCGATGGATGAAGCCAGGCTCCTTCAACGATTGTCGATCGTTCATCGCCGTCTCCCATCGCTCGCGGCCACTCGAGCTCCATCGTGGCTCCGCATCCCCCTGTCGAGCCTGCGAAGGAGCTGTGCCAGCATCTCCTGGTCCTTGCGTGATAGGGATGAGAACAGCCCGTAGATCACGGACTCTTGGGCCGGTACTATGCAGCGATAGAGCCTCCGCCCCGAGGTCGAAAGCCGTAGATACTTGTTTCTGCCCTCCCGGGACCTCATGACCAAGCTTCGGCTCTCCATCCGCTTCAAAAGCTGGGATATGTTCCCCTTTGTCACGAGAAGCGAATCGGCCAGCTCCTGCTGGGTCACGTGTTCGTGGGCCCCGATGTGTGCGAGGACGTCGAACTGCCCAGTGCTCAGCTCGGCGGAGCGGAAGTTCCTCGCAGACGCAGCATCGACCTTCTGATAGATGCGGGCCAGGCGCATCCAGGCTATAACGGCCGGACTTCGAGTGGAAACCTGCGGGCTACCATAGATCCAGGTTCACCATTGACGAGGATGCGAATTGCTGCCTATCCTAAAGGTGATGAAGCAATACACGGTGAGCGACGGCAAACTCGTTCTTACCCTTCAAGAAGCGGAAGAAGGCGGATACATTGTAACTTCGCCCCTGGATCCCCAGCTCATCACGGAAGCGGAAACGGTTAAGGGCGCTTTCGAGAATGCCCGGGACGCCTTGGCCGCTCTCTCAGCATCCCGGCGAAAACTCATAAGAAGGCTGGCCAGCGTAAAAGCATGAACCGTCGGGCGCTGGAAAAGCACCTTCGCGCTCACGGCTGTTTTCTCAACCACCACGGAAGCCGTCACGACGTTTGGGTGAATCCAAGAACGCAGACACACTCGCCCGTACCGAGGCACACGACGATCAAGAAGGCAACTGCAAGAGGGATTTGCAAAATCCTTGGTGTTCCGGCTCCGCTCGGTTCATAGGGAAACACGGGACAGGCAACCGACCTCGTGCCGACTGCCTGTCCAATCCTGCTCCCCCTATTGGACGAGCTTAGAACCTACTTCTACGAGCATCAGATCGAGGAGATACCGTCGCTCATAGCTGTCTGACTTACTCCCTGGATCAACGGAAAGCAAATGCGCGCAGTGTAATCCCCGCACTGATAATGGGCGCTATCTTCGGCCGCCTCGCTCCGCCTGCGAATCGAATGCTTTCTCGGAGAGCTTTGCGAAGGTGATCATCTCTGCGGTGGTCTATTTCGCGGGTCGGTCGGGGCCGACCGCAGGCGGACGCGCCCCAACGTCCACTATGATGCCCGTCAAGTGGCCGACATCAAAAGCATTGAATGGGAGATCAACCAGCTTGTGAAAGCCAGGTTGTTCCCGGATGAACAGTCTGTGCTGAGAAGCGCTATGAGATCCTTGTTCGAAGCTAAACCGGAGCTCAAACGGAAGATGGTGGTCGCGGCATACACCAACGGCGACATCAGCCTCGGCAAGGCTGCACAGATTATGAGTGTTTCCCAGGAAGAGATGAAAGACATCATCCCTGAAACTGGGGGGCAGATCCATCTGGGCCCGCTCACCATCGATGAGCTGAAACAAGACATCACCAATGCCCTACTTCATATTTGATAATACCGTTTTGTCGAACTTCACTGCGATCGGCAAGGCGGATCTGCTGGCGAAGCTCTTTGAGAAGAATGCATTCACAACGATCGAGGTGATGGACGAGCTAAAACGAGGCATTGAAAGGCGCTAGCTTTATCTGATTCCAGCTCTGAATGCCGCTGGAAGCTCCAAGGGGTGGTTGGAGATCCTTGTATTGAAGTCGCTTGATGAAAACCTGCTCCGACAGGAGCTCGATGAGTTCTTGCACCCCGGAGAATCATCCTGTTTGGTCGGCGCGGTATCGCGAAATATGATCCTTGTGACGGATGACCTCGCGGCAAGGAAGCTCGCCGCCCGGCGCAAGGTGCGTCTTACCGGCACGGTGGACTTGCTTGTCGAGATGATTCACGCGGGTCTCCTGCCGCTTGAGGAAGGAAACACCTTGCTTGAGCAAATGATAGACAGCGGCTACCGTTCGCCTTGTGATCATTTGGATGAGCTTATTTGAGCGATAACCGAAGTAGCGACGAACAACGCCGAAAACTCACCGCACGAATAGCCCAGGAAGAACAACGCATCTCAGAATTCCATACTGAACTCGAGCAGCGGCGTGCGCTTGTTTTCTCTTTCCACGAACGGTTGACTGAGATTGAAAAAGGAACTGACAGAGCGCAAGCGCCGGATGAAGCGGCGTCTTCGATGTCGGCAGCCTTGGGGAGAGAGGAGAAGGTGCGGCTCTTTCGCACTCTGTTTCGCGGTCGAGAAGACGTGTTCCCACGCCGCTGGGAGAGCCGTAAGACAGGAAAGTCCGGCTATTCGCCGGCTTGTGCGAACGAGTGGGATTCACTGCTCTGCGCGAAGAAGAGGGGTTCAGGTACAGCCCGGACGGCAAGCTGTGTCGACTGCTGTCAGCATGCTTTCTTTCCCGTCACCGACGAAGAGATCGAGAAGCATCTCAAAGGCTTTCAGGTCATGGGAATGTATCCGCTTCTTTTTTTGATGAGACTTGCTGGTTTCTTGCCGCGGACTTCGATGATGGAGCGTGGCAGGAAGATATCGCATCGTTCCGCGAAACCTGCCGTTCACACGACGTTCCCGTCGCGATCGAGCGATCGCGTTCCGGAAACGGTGCTCACGCTTGGTTCTTTTTC
>JBEKXR010000055.1:0-12719 GCA_049511935.1 Spirochaetia bacterium
CCAGACATCTCACCGAAGAAGAGGATGCCGCCAACAAGGTCGAACGGCAGGTCGGTAAATCTGCGGCCGCCCTCCTCCTTGCATCGAAGATCGGCGAGCAGTTTGACGCCATTGTCACGGGCGCGTCTGAGAAGGGCACCTGGGCAAGGCTGCTCACCATCCCTGTCGATGGAAGGGTGGTGCGCGGATTCGAGGGCGTGGATGTCGGCACCCGCATTCGCGTACAACTGACCGCCGTGGACGTCGAGCGCGGGTACATAGACTTCAGGAAAGTCGGTTCATCGGGACTTTGATGAGGTTGCCATCGGCACGTTCGCCAGAATCCGGAGACGTGCGGTCATCATGCCCAGCCCTCCGCGGCCAGGGCATCGTGCAGCTCATCCGGATGATGCCGGCACCGGTACTCGAGACGGCTCGACTCTGCATGCGCCCTGCTGTAGGGCCATCCCGTCGACATCCGGTTTCTCTCGTGCAGCTCGTGCAGGAGGATGTATCCCCGCTCATCCTCGACGATCGCATCGTCGATCCAGACCTCCCCGCTCGGCACGAACTCATATACCTTGTCGTGTCCCCCCTCGGTGAAGTCGATGTCGAAAGTGCTCCGCACCAGCCGGCCGTTCACGATCCAGACGGTGACGGCGTTCTCGAGCCTCTTCCACAGCTTCTCATGCATTGATTTCCCCGCGGGAAGAACGGTGCCGCTCCCGGTGACTTTCCGGACATCCCCCGCCCGCCTCCTCTCCTTCCGTTCCTGCCTGTCCGCCTCGACGATGGCCTCCGCGTAGGGCCGTCCCGCCTTCATCAGCCTCTGCTCGACGAGAAGGTGGTCGACAAAAAACTGCCTTTCATCGTGCTCTGCTTCCTGGTCCAGCCACAGCTCGTTCTCAGGAATAAAGGGGAACCGGAAATGCTGGCCGAAGTTGGTGAACTCTTCGTCGATATGGCCGCGGATGTAGCTGCCATCCACGATCCAGATTCTGAAACTGCCACGCTCTTCCACCATGGTGATATGCGGGGGTGCAGGCTTTTCCTTCTTCGCCACCTGATCCTCCTTTCCTCACATTCTCCATCAATATACTCGCGCTGAGAGAGAAGACAATGGCAGGCCCGCACATGACAGAATTCCGACATCCATCGTATACTCACGGGATGAGCATTCCCGTTCTGTGTATTTGAAGTCAGTCCAAGGGGGTATTATCGTGCCGAGTTGCATCGAGAGGGTCCGTTCTGACCGTGGTCTCAGCCGTTATTCCCCGAAAATAGTCTACGTCCTCTCCGGAGGAGCGGCTACGGGCCTCTGCCATCTCGGGATGATCGAGGCGCTCGAGAAGCGGGGGATCAGGCCCGACCTGGTGATCGGCACCTCCGCGGGTTCCCTGTTCGGGGCGCTGTACAGCCATTTCGGAAACGTCGCAGATGTTTTCAGAAAAGTCGAGATTGTCCTTGCCTCCGACGAGTTCAAGGAGTTCGAAAGGAGGTATTTCGGGGAGAGGAAGCCGGCGGACGGTCATGTGCAGTCCCGGACGCGACTCTTCTTCTCGGGGTTTGCGGGAACGTTGAAGCACGGCATGCATCTCGGCAAAGCGATGGTCACCTCGGCCATGGTCGCGGAGAAGGACGCTATTTCCATTTTCCGCAGGATCTTTGAAGGCATCGCCTTCCACACTCTGAAGATTCCCTTCGCCGCCGTGGCAGTCGACCTGGTCGAAGGAGTCCCCGTCATCTTTACGGACGGGCGAGAAACGGGCGACCAGGGGGCCGTCAGGACCATCCCCGGTCCGGATGGCCTTCTAAAAGCGGTCATGGCCTCCTCTGCCATCCCGCTCATCTTCCCCGCCGTGGAGATCGGAGGGCATGCACACGCGGACGGTAACATCATGTCGAACCTGCCGGTCCGGGAAGCCCGGACCCTCCTTGCGGGACAGGAGGTATTTTTCGTCGGGTTCGATGTATCCCCGCCTGTCAAACTGTCCGAGGACGACCTGTCGACCGTGGAGCTCGTCCTCAGGCTGCTCGACCTGTCCACGAGGAGCAAACAGTCCGCCGACAGGGAGCTCATCGACTTCCTGTTCCAGCCCGTGGACCGGTCCTCCCCGTGGTCCTCGTTCGCCGAGTACAGGAAGTTCTTCGAGCTGGGACGCCAGTACATGACCGAGCAGAGGCTGGCTGCCTTTGAAAGAACGTATCTTGAAAAGTGCGCCGCGAACATCCGCGCGGACAGAAATGTCTCCCGGAGATTTTTCTCCGGTGCAAAGCTCAGGCGGTTCCTGTCCCGATAGCAGGTCCAGTTCTCTGTTCGCCCGAGGACCTCACGACCGCTGTCATTTTTCCCTGCGGATTGCTAATAGACCCTGAATCCCACCCGCAAGAGCCAGACAATGAAAAGAATGATTGCGATGACAAGCACGACGTGGATCACGCCGCTCGCAATAAACCGGGTACTGAAGCCCAGCAGCCAGAATACGAACAGGACGATTGCAATTATCAACAAGATCGTCATATTGACTTCCTTTCATTTATCGGCCCTGAAGTCATTTCTTCCCTCTGCCGATCGCATGGTACTCCTTCTCCTTGAGTTCAATCCGCGCGCGCAGTCCCTCGATCTCCTTGAGAATGTGGCGGATCGAAGGAGTTTCACGGCTCACCGTGGCGTGATTCCTGTCCACGAGCGTCATGTAGACCTCGTTGCCGAGCTTCGCGATGAGCTTCGCCGCTTGAGACTGCAGCTGCACGATCTCGAGTTTCAGCACGCCCATGGCGCCGAGGTCCTTCGCCTTCCCCCTGGCCTTTTTGGCCAGGTCCCGGGATTCAGACCCACCCCGGTTGATAATGCCCTGCATTTTCTCTGCAAACGTCATGATTTGCTCCTTCGTTGAAATGAACCAGACTCAAGCATATGCAGAAAACCAGAAGGGGTCTGTACGGAAGCACACAGAGCGAATGGCGCACCATGAGCGTGTCCAAAAATGTCACACGGGGGAATGGTTGCCTAGCGGGAACGGGCGAGCCGCATTACCTCGCTGAATCTGAAACGCTTTCCCGTCATGAGGATGCCCACCCGGAAAATCTTGGCCGAAAGCCAGATCACCGCGGCCGTCGTCGCAATGATCAGCCCGATCGAGACCAGTATCTCCCACGGAAGGGCGGCGCCCACCAGGATGCGAAGGAACATGACGATGGGTGCGGTAAGCGGAAAAAGAGACAACCCGATGATCACGGGGGCCTGGGGCGTGGTGATGATCGGGGAGATCATCACCACCGGGATCACGAGGAAGATGACCACGGGCCACGCGAGCTGACCGAGGTGTTGCTCGTCCTCAGAGGCAGCGCCCAGAGCGGCGTAGAGCGAGCAGTAGAGAAAGAACGCGAGGATGAAGAACAGCACGAGGTAGGCGAGCATGCTCACCGAAAGGCCGACGTTCACGCTGACGCCGAGCCGCGGACAGACCAGCTTCAGCACCGCCGCACTGATCGCGACCCAGATCCCGTATTGCAGCAGGCTCGCAAGGGCCTTGCCGAGGATCTTTCCGAACAGGAGGTCCATGGCCCTCACCGAGGACAGCATGATCTCGACCGTCTTGTTCGTTTTTTCCGTGAGCACGGACCTTGCAATGACCTGCCCATAGAGAAGCACCGTCATGTAGAGGAGCATGGCCAGCGTGAGCCCGGTCATGAAGATCGTGATGAAATCCGAGTTCTTCTTCTTTTCCCCGCTCTTCGTGAGCTGCCGCGTCTCAAAGGCAGGTGACTGGGTGAGGGAGGCGACCTGCGAGAGGGAGATGCCCGCCTTCACGAGCCTCTGCGCGACAATGGCCTTCCCGATCACGCCCTGGAGCACACCAATCACCCGGAAGTCCGCGGCATTCTTCGACACGTATTGCAGCCGAGTGACATCCGAAATGTCGTCGGGCATCACGAGATACCCATCGTACGCCCCGGCCTGAACCTGGGAGTCCAGCGATTCGGCGGACCCCTGAACCGCGCTGACTTCGATCTTCGACTGCTTGAACGCGGGAGAGATCTCCTGGACGAAGCGCGGATCGGCGCCGAGAAGTGCGATTTTCGTGGCCGGGCTGCCCATGGCTCCTCCCGAAGTCGAGAGGAGACCGGGCAGGAGCGTGACTGCCGCGATAAGAAACGGCCCGAGGATCGTGAGGACGATGAATACCCTGTTCGCGACGGTGAGCCGGAACTCCATGCGGATGATCTTCGCGAGCTTGCCCATGCTAACCGCTCAACCTTTCCGAACCCGTCTTCCCGCCATCGCCAACCAGCTCCACGAAAATCCTGTGCAGCGAAGGGGAGACCACCTCGAACCTGCGTATGGAGACCTGGCCGAGTAGAACCCTGAGAAGAGTCTGCGGATTCGCCCCCTCGACGAGCTCCATCTCCACCCACCGGGGGAATCGCGACACGTTGCGCACCATCCCGGACAGGGAGCCGAAGTCGATCGTCCCGTCGAACTCCACGGCCACGATATTGTGACCGTAGCGCGACTTGATGTCGGCAAGGGAGCCCGAGATCACCTCGCGGCCGTGATCAATGACGAGGAGCCGCGAGCAGATCTTCTCCGCGACCTCCATGTTGTGCGTGGAGAAGAGGATGGTTGTGCCCCTGCTCCCGAGCTCGAGGACCGCCTCCCGCAGCACGTCGGTGCTCACCGGGTCGAGGCCCGAGAACGGCTCGTCGAGGAAAAGGAACTCGGGGTCGTGGAGAATGGAGGCGATGAACTGCACCTTCTGCGCCATGCCCTTGGAGAGAGTCTCGGGCGTTCTGGTCTTCCACTCCGCAAGGTTGAAGCGCGCGAGCCATTCGTCGAGCCTCTTCTCCACCCCCGAGCGGTCCGCGTTCTTGAGGCTGGCGAGGTAGTGGAGCATCTCGTTGATCTTCACCTTGCGGTAGAGTCCGCGCTCTTCGGGGAGGTAGCCGATGCGATCCTTGTCCGCTTCGCGGATGGGACTTCCATTGAAGAGGATGGAGCCGGAATCCGGGTCGAGGATGTTCATGATCATCTTGATGGTGGTGGACTTGCCCGCCCCGTTGGGGCCGAGGAGCCCGAAGATCTCCCCTTCCCTCGTCGCGAAGGAAATATCGTCCACTGCTCTGACCTGGCCGAAGCTCTTGCAGACGGATTGCAATTCTATCATTGAGGCCCCTTCAGTCTCGCGCAGGTGAGATGCCTCAAGGTCTTGATCGGGTCACACCGCGGTCACATCGGGGAGCAGGCGGCTGAACTCCTGCCGCACAACGTCGTAGCACTCGCACACCCGCGCTTCCAGGCCCGGTCGATCCAGCACCGTGATGCGGCCCCGGCTGTAGTGAATCAACCCGGCAATCTGCAGCTTTCCCGCAGCCTCCGTCACCCCCTCGCGCCGCACCCCCAGCATGTTGGCGATCAGCTCCTGGGTCATGCTCAGGTCGTTCGCGGGCAACCGGTCGAGACTGAGAAGCAGCCAGCGACACAGTTGCTGGTCCACCGAATGGTGGCGATTGCAGACGGCGGTCTGCGCCATCTGGGTCAGCATCGCCAGGGTGTAGCGCAGCAACAGATGCTGCAGCGCCCCGCCGCGGTTGAATTCCTGCTTGAGCAGCGCCCCCTTCAGCCGATAGGCGTGGCCCGCACTTTGCACAACGGCCCGATTCGGCATAGTTTCGCCGCCCATGAAAAGGGCGATGCCCACGATGCCGTCGTTGCCGACCACGGCAATCTCGGCGGACGCGCCATTTTCCATGACGTACAGCAGGGACACGATGGCGGTGGTGGGGAAATGGACGTGATTCAACCGGTCCCCAGACTCGTACAGGGCCTCACCGAGAGGCATCGGGACCAGTTCCATATGGGGAAGCAGGCGCTCGCATTCAGACTTGGGCAGGACGGCGAGCAGACGGTTTTGTCGCGGGTCAGCGGGAGTCGGTGGGTTGGGCATAGCGAGCAACCTCCATAAACCTCTTCAGGCAACAGTATACCACCCAGCCGCGATGGCGTACAGACCACGCGGAGGTTTTCATCCCGCTGGATTGCAGGTGATCGGTGGCAGCAGGACTTCGGGGAGATCGTCAGGCTAGAAGTGCAGTCTCGGAATAATCGCCCACAAGCCCACAATAATCAGATAGATGCCGACCATGTAGTTCAGGAATTTCGGATAGATGAGAATAAGGATTCCGAAAATAAGCGTGACAATACCCCAGAGGAGACCAATTGGCTGAAACATCTTATTTTCCACTCCCTTCCTTCAAAGACTGTGGCCGATTCTCCTATCTGCGCCCGCGAAATCGAGTGACGAGCGAGATAATCACGAGGATGAGCCCGATGACGAGCGCGACGTAGATAAAACCCCCCAGCGTGTACGAACTGCCAAGTCCGAGAAGCCAGAGCAGCAGGAGGACGATGCCGATAACCAGCAGTACATTCCCTTCTCTTCGCCTGAGCGTGAATCTCACTATCTATTCTCCTCTCCGATAGAACCTTCTCGAGCTCGTCCGCCTCCCCTTAGATCAATATGACGACGATGAGGACTATCAGTACTACTCCGAGAATCGCCAATAAGCCCATGCTGTTCTCCTTTCTGCCTTGAACATGCCTCACTCCGTGCATGCTCCAATTCGACACATTCTGGATACGAGAATGGCAGAAAATCGGATGTGTTTCTGTGCGGTAGCGCACGTAATCTGCACATTTTCAGCAAAGGGATGCGGAACGGTTTCCCGGACACCGATCGCGAATATAGACTATACTGATCGCAGGAAGTGAATGAAGTCAGGTATTCTCGCAGCCTACTTCGTACGACGTGATGAAGCTCGGGAAGCACTCCGGGAGCTGGGGAGGAGGGGTTTCCGCCGCGCCGCGCTGATCCACAAGACCCTGGACGGACATGTACACATCGTTGACCCTTTCATTCGGCGCCGCGCTCTTGCTGTGACCCTCTCGGCTGTCCTCTTCGGCGGACTGGCCGGAACTGCTTTCCTCGTTTTCCACTGGTTGTGGCCGGCCCTGAGCGTGACCCCTCCAATTGCGGCCCCGATCCTGGCGGCCGGATCTCTCGGCGCCCTCTTCGGCTGGGTGTGGACGCGGCGATCGAAGCTCGGAGTCGAGCAAAGACTCCTCGCGGATCATGCGCGCTGGCTGGCGACCGAGGAGACCGTCCTGATTCTCCAGACGCCCATCGATTCCATGCGGATCCCGGTGGCCGTCCTTCGGCAAAGCGGTGAGATACCGCCCGTGGTGTCTGTCCTGAATCCGAAGCGCCCAAGTCTGATCGATGATATGGGGAGTCTCGGCGTGCCGCTTTCCCCGGCACAAATGCAGGAGCATGCACGGCGCCTGGCCGTGAATCAAAAACTGGACACCGGGCCGCTGCGGAACACCAGGCTCCTCGACCAACTGAGACAAGCGCGGCAGTGGATCCGCCTGGTGTGCCTGGATCTTTCCGAGGCGGCACTCCTGGAACAGCGTACGACCCCCCTCGCTGAGTGGATCCTCGACAATGAGTACATCATTGAGGGCAACGTCCGGGACGTCCAGCAAAACCTCTCCCGGCGGTTTTACCAGACACTGCCCGTGCTGGAAAGCAAATCCTACCAGGGTCTGCCGCGCATCTACGGACTGGCCAAGGAGCTCGTCTCCCATGCGGGCTTGCGTCTGGACCGCGAGAATATCATCGCCTTTGTCGAAGCGTATCAATCCGTGCGCACGCTGAGGATCGGTGAGCTATGGGCGATTCCCCAGATGCTGCGGATCGCGTTGATCGAGGGCATCCAGGATCTCGCGGCTCGAGGTCTCGGTGAGCTGCGGGATCGCGAAATCGCCGATTTCTGGGCGAACAGGCTCATCACGGCCAACCGGAGAGATCCCAACCACCTGTTCTCGATCATGGCAGAGCTCGCGGAAAACCAGCCCAGCCCGAGCCCCTATTTCGTTTTTCAACTCGTCGATCACCTCTATGACGAGGAGGCAGCTCTGAGGCCGGTGCAGAGCTGGCTGGAGCGCATCAATCGCAAGCCTCTCAGCGAGATGAGCGCGAGAGAGCAAAACCGCCAGACGAAGGATCAGATCTCGATCAGCAACGCCTTTACCAGCTTGCGACAGCTCGCCCTGCTGGACTGGAGACTGATCTTTGAACATGTCAGCCATGTGGAACAGTTGCTCCGGCTGGATCCATCCGGCATCTATGCCAGGATGGATTTTCCAACGCGTGACCGGTATCGTCGCGCGATCGAGCAGATTGCGCGCCGGTCCGCTCAGCCTGAAGAGGATGTTGCACAACGCGCCATCGACCTGGCGGTGCGAGCCACGCGCAAGGCTGCCGAGGATATGCGGTGGACCCACGTTGGGATCTATCTGATCGGCGAGGGCAGGCGTGAGCTCGACCGGCTCGTCGTCTGCCGGGAAGCCCCCAGCTTCCGCTTGCTGCAGTGGGCATACCGCCATCATTCCGTGGTGTACTTCTTCGGGCTCAGCATTTTCTCCGCGCTTTTCATCTCCTTGATCGTCCTTCTCGGTTTGCGAGAGCAAACACCGCAAATCCGTATCCTCATTTCCCTGCTTTCTCTGATCCCCGTAAGCCAACTCTCCATCGAGGTCGTGAACTACCTGATCATGCGGGTTTTTCCGCCTCGAACCCTCGCGAAGATGGATTTCGAAGTGTCGGGAATTCCTGACAGCTTTCGAACCTTGGTCGTCGTGCCCATGCTGCTTGTGGACGCGCAGACGATCGCGGCAGAGGTAGACAAGCTTGAAATCCGCTATCTGGCGAACAGGGAGGACAATCTGCTCTTCAGCCTGTTTTCGGATTACACGGACGCGGAAGAAGCACACCGTGAGGAGGACGAACAGCTGCTTCAGACGGCGATTTCCGGGCTCACAACCCTCGATAAACGATATGGTGGTGAGCGTTTTTTCCTTTTTCACAGGGAAAGGACGTGGAGTGAATCCGAGCAGAAATACATTGGTTGGGAGCGCAAACGCGGGAAACTGGAAGAGCTCAACCGTCTGATCGATGGAACGCGTCCGGAAAACGCCGGCCGGCTCGCGTACGTTGGCAACCCGGAGCATCTGGCGGATGTCCGGTTCATCATCACCCTGGACAGCGACACGCAACTGCCTTCCGGGACTGCCCGCAGGATGATCGAAACCCTGGCGCACCCTCTCAACCAGCCCCGCTTCGACATGGAAGGCAGGGTCCTCGCCGGCTCGTACACGATCATACAGCCACGGGTGAGCCCTTCCTTGCCAAGCACGAGCGGCTCGCCTTTCAGCCGACTCTTCACATACGTGATGGGAATAGACCCTTATACCAGGGCGGTTTCCGATGTCAACCAGGATCTTACCGGTGAAGGTTCCTACCACGGCAAAGGCATCTATGATGTGCGCGCCTTCAGCCGGGTGCTCTCTGGAAGGTTTCCCGAAGAATGGCTGCTGAGTCATGACCTGATTGAAGGTGCGCACGTTCGCGTTGGCCTGGCCAGCGACATCGAGCTGCTTGATGAGTTTCCGCAGGATTACCTGACATATGCCCGACGGCAGCATCGTTGGATCAGGGGAGATTGGCAAATCGCCGATTGGATCTTCCCGCGTATCCCCCAACCGGGGGGCCGGCGAGGATCGAACCAGCTCTCCTGGTTCAATCGGTGGAAAATCCTGGATAACCTGCGCCGAAGCCTGATCCCCACGGCAAGCCTGGCCTTGCTTGCAGGTTCCTGGCTGATTTCATCCCGGATGGAATGGATCTCCACACTGGTGGTCGTCTCGCAGTTGCTCTTCCAGACCCTGGCGCAGCCTCTCACTTCGGCGACAACCCGTCAGGGACTGAAGAGACTCTCCCTCTCGAAGCTGGCTCATGACCTTCTGCGGACGGCGATTGAAGCCTCGCTGATTCCGCACCAGACCTGGCTGGCCTTGAACGCCATTCTGCGGGTGTGGTATCGCCGGCTCATCTCGCACAGGCATTTGCTCGAGTGGACAACGGCCCGGGTGAAGCGCTGGAGTGCCCTGACTCATCTGCCAGCTTTCATTCTTTCCATGGGGCTGATAAGCCTGCTCAGCGGCATCATGACCTGGGTGGTTTACCGTTGGACGCCGGCGAACATTCTCCTGGTAGGCCCTTGGCTTGGATTATGGTTCCTCTCCCCTCTGATCGGTTGGCTTTTGAACCTTCGGCCGCGTGTAAGGCCACGGCATTTCCGGCTTCCTGCGAAGGATATGATGTTCCTGCGAAAGGTTGCACGAAGAACCTGGCACTTTTTCTCGGACTTTGTCTCCGACGAGACCTCCTGGCTTCCCCCTGACAATTATCAGGTCTTTCATCAGGACCAGCTGGCAATGCGCACCAGCCCTACGAATATCGGTCTTTGGATGCTCAGCGCTCTGGCCGCACGGGATTTCGGATATGTAACGGGAGACCAGATTGTAGAAACCCTGCGCCGTTCCATGGAGACGATCTCCAAATTGGAGCGCTATGAAGGTCATCTCCTGAATTGGTATGACGTTCAGACGCTGAAGCCCCTGGAGCCTCGCTACGTGTCCACCGTGGACAGCGGAAACCTTCTTGGCGCTCTCTGGTCATTGGAGCATGGGCTTGAAGAGCTGATTCAGAGACCCGTTCTGGAAAGCAGTCTATTTGAAGGTCTTCGGGACACAGGAGAGGTATTCAAGGAAGCACTCGTTCAGGAGGGTATTCCCCAAATGGACGCCCGAGCCCTCGAGGATCTCGCGCGAGCCAGCGGAAGCCCGACGGATGGCGTCGTTGCTGCGCTTCACCTGCTGCGGCGGGTAGAGGGGAGTGCCAGGGTGCTGGCTGAAAAACCGGCCGAGTCCGCCGAGCATGAAGTGGGCTCGGCCTATTGGGCAGGGCAGATGCGGAGCCAGATATCTGCCTGGGTGGACATTCGGGATCGGTACCTGACCTGGATCGAGATCATCAATGAAAAAACAGAAGAAGAAATCGCCCCGCTGGGCGGAGAAGCCCTCCATGCCATCCGCCAGGATCTGAAGCATGCCCCTTCGCTGTACAGCCTTGCCAAGGGACAGGTCGGCAGCATCTCGATCCTCCAATCGATCCGGGAGCAGCCCTCCTCCGCCGCCGGCCCCCTCTTCGCGTGGCTCGACCGCATCATACAGGCGTTCGACACGTCGAAATGGCTTGCGGGTGAAATGCTGGCTCTGGCGGAACGGCTCCTCCGGAACGTACGGGAGTTGTCGGACTCCATCAGCATGCGCTTCTTGTATGACTTCAAACGCAAGCTGTTCGCCATCGGTTTCAGCGTTTCCGAGGGTCGCCTGGACAGCGCCTTCTACGATCTTCTGGCTTCCGAGGCGCGGATAGGAAGCTACATCGCAATCGCTCGGGGGGAGGTCCCGATGGAGCACTGGTTCTCCATGGGCCGACCTTATAATGCAATCGGCCGGCGTCGCGTGCTGCTCAGCTGGACCGGGACCATGTTCGAATACCTCATGCCGCTGCTCTTCCAACGCTCCTATGCGAGCTCGCTCCTTGACAAAGCTGCGAAAGATGCGGTAGCGATCCATATTGCCTACGGCCGCAAGCTTCGTGTGCCCTGGGGCATTTCGGAGTCCGCGTTCACGGATCTGGATATCAATAAGATCTATCAATATAAAGCCTTTGGCGTGCCGGCGCTGGGGTTGAAGCGCGGCCAGGAGGAGGAGCTTGTCATCGCCCCCTATGCCAGCCTGCTGGCGGTCAGCCTTGCGCCAAGAGAGACCGTGCAAAACCTGAAACGACTGGCTTCTCTGGGGCTTCTGAAAGATTATGGCTATCAGGAAGCGATGGACTTCAGCCGTCAAGCAAGTCGTGAAGGCAAGCGTGGTGAGATCGTACGAGCGTACATGGCGCATCACCAGGGCATGGGATTCCTCTCGCTGAACAACTTCCTCCATGGCAATCCGGTCCAACGCCATTTCCACGCTGATGCACGCGTGCGTGCCGTCGAGCCACTGCTCCATGAGGGCGTCCCGGTCCTTCCTCCGCTGTACCACATCTCCACCCGCCAGAGGGTGCCTTCGCTGGATGGCTTCGGCGAAATCGCTCCGTCGGTGAGCAGATTCACCACTCCCCATACCGGCAAGCCCAAGACCCAGTTGCTCGGCAACGGCCGCTATTCCCTCATGGTCACGAACTCGGGCGGCGGATATAGCCAGTGGCGTGATTTCGAGATCACGCGGTGGCGATCCGATCGCACGCGGGATTCGTGGGGACAATGCTGCTACATCTTTGAGGTCGATTCGAATCGTCTCTGGTCCAACACCTATCACCCCACCGATCTAAAAGTGGAGACGTATTCCGCCAGCTTCTCGCTCGACCGTGCCGTGTTCCGGCGTATCGACAACGGCATCGAATCCGAAACGGAGCTCGTCGTCTCCTCTGAAGATGACGTCGAGATCCGGCGGATCACTCTCATCAACCGGTCCGTTCGCACCCGCCGCCTGGATCTCACCAGCTACATCGAGCTCTCGCTGGCGCCGCACGGAGCGGACCTTCAGCATCCGGCCTTCAACAAGCTGTTCATCCAGACCGAGGCGGTGCAGGAGCATCACGCGCTCCTTGCGTACCGCCGGCCTCGCGGGGAAGCCGACCCGCCCATTTTCGTCGCACATCGCTTTACCCTCGAACAGGCCGCGGATGAGGCCTTGCGGTTCGAGACCGACCGGCGCCTGTTCATCGGCCGAGGACGGACGCTCGAGAGCCCGATGGGGGTCTTCTCCG